>JAFUYB010000075.1 GCA_017470735.1 Lachnospiraceae bacterium
AGTCAAAATCACTTGCGTCATTGATTAAAAATGAAAATTACAGCGACATAACATATGGAATAAAGCTGGGGGACTTTAATGTGGGGCAAACGAATCATATTTACACTTTTCCATATTTTTGCGCATTTCGGATGAAAGATTTTCTGCGTATTCTGGCAGGAAGGAATGAAAATATTCAAAAAGAATAGGAGGGAATGAGGCATGAAAATATTTCAGGTATCAACACTGCAGGCTCTGATGTTAGGTTATTCGAGGGCGGTCATACCCGTATCGGAGCTGCTTCGTCACGGCAATATCGGGCTTGGAACATTCACGGATGTGGACGGGGAGATGATCGTACTCGACGGAATCTGCTACAGAGCCATGGGAAACGGCGATATCGCGGAGGCAGAACCGGATCGGGGCGTTCCGTTTTCCGCTGTATGTTCCATGGAAGAGAGTACCCCTATGGAATTTGGCTATATGGATAATATAGATGAGCTGAAAAGGGCACTCAATAATATCATTGATTCCCACTTTGGCTTAAACAGCATGCACATGGCACGCATTGACGGTGAATTTGAGATCGTGGATGCCAGGTCGGAATCAGGCTACGAGTCCATGCATGTGGATCTTAAGACCATACTCGGCAAAACCCAGAAGGCGTTTCAGTTTGAGGCGATAAAGGGCACTCTTGTCTGTGTCTATTTCCCGGATTACATGGATGGGATCAATGCAGCAGGATGGCATCTGCATTTTATCTCCGAAGACAGAAAGCATGGAGGGCATATCTTTGACGTCAGTATGAAATCCGGGAGGGGACAGATTTCCAAGATCAACTCCATAGAGATCAAGCTTCCGGACGAGCCGGTCTTTGACACCTATTCCTTAAAACAGGCATCGGAGGAGGAAATAAAGGCTGTTGAGCAGGGGAAGGGCAATGCATGACAGAGAATAAAAAAGTTTGACATTCTGGAACACTCCGTTGACGGCAGCGTAACAGGAAGAATAAACTTTGCTTATATTGCTTATGCAAAAAAATTCACAAAAAAAAGGAGGATGAAACCATGTTGAACATCGAAAAGAAGGCCGAGGGAAAGAATCTTATGATGACGCTTACGGGCAGGCTTGACACGATCACGGCTCCCGATCTTGAGAAAGAGGTAAAGGAGAGCATAGAGGGCGTGGAGAGCTTAGATTTTGATTTTAAGAGCCTGGAGTACATCTCATCAGCAGGCCTTCGCGTGCTGCTTTCCGCGCAGAAGATCATGAATAAGCAGGGCAGCATGGTCATTAAGAATGCTTCAGATGAAGTGAAGGAGATTTTCGAGGTGACAGGTTTTGCGGACATTCTGACGATTGAATAATTTAAGGTAAAAGTTCAGAAACTCGGAGAGGTTCTGAATATTTACAATTTAAGGAACATTGTGTAAAGCAGGAGTGTAGGAATGAATGAAACGCCCGTTAGGAAGCCCTCGGGCAATGTAATCTGGAAAAATCTCATGTCCATATATCCGGGCGCCGTGTTGTATGGGCTGCTTTTTAACGTTTCGCTGATGATCGACAGTATCATCGCGGGACAGAGCCTGGGAGCGGGCGGTATTGCCGCAGTTGCACTGGGCGTACCGGGATATGGTGTCCTGGCAGCAATCATCTATTCACTGATCCACGGAAGCGGACTCAGGATGATATGGGCGAAGGGGCGCGCGGATGATGAGGGGTTCCGCAGGGCATTTAACGGCGGCGCGACCCTTGTCTGCCTTGTGGGGCTTGTCTTCGCCATACTTATTTTCGTATTTTCCGAGAGCATTGTACTCATCTGCGGCGGTGATATGGTAGACGCTGTTACATTTCATAACGCTGTGATCTATCTGTGCTTTTGTGCGCCGATCGTATTTCTGACCGCGCTCGGGATAATCCTGCAGGAGGTTCTGAATGTCCTTGGCTTTCAGACTGCCCGTGCTGCTCTGGGCGCGATCAATGTGGCGGTCAACCTGATCGTTTCCATCTCCTGTGTGTATTCATTTCCGGCAGATATGAAGCTTGCCGGACTTGGGATTGGAACCTCAGCCGGAGGACTTGCGGAATTCATCGGGGGCGTGTTCATACTGCGCGTCCTGAACGTGCGCCTGGGATACCGTCCGCTACTTTTAAGCTTCAAAGAGTTCATAGATACTCTTCGATGCGGATTTCCGGCAGCGGCGGACTATTTTGCGGAAAATATCGTGATGGGGATCCAGAATAACCTGATACTTGCGGGATTCCCGGGAGATGCATTGATCCTGCCCGTGAGTGAGGTTGTATGCAACATCTCCTATTTTGCCTCCGGCACCATCAAAGGGGCGGCAATCGCCACAGAGCCGTTGTTTGGCGTGTACTATGAGGAACGGGATGTAAACAGCATTAAGAAGGTATGGAAGCAGGGGTGGCTTATGGGACTTTTTATGTCTGTCGTATGGGCAGCACTGTTTTATGCCGCGCTTCCGCTGCTTTCGTTCCTGTGCGGGATGGAGTTGTCGCAGGATATATCGAGGGGCGTGCTGCTTTGCATGGTTTTTACCCCGGTGATGCACACGGTCTATATGTTTACTCTTTACTATGAGGCGACGAAGCAGTTTACCATGTCCATGGCGTTTGCCATCCTTCCGGATTCCTGCCTGTATGTTGTTATGATGGCTGTTTTGATTCCTGTCATTGGGAAGGACGGCATCTGGCTCTCCGTGACTGGAAATCAGGTGGTCGGGCTGATCCTCCTGATACCGATCGTGTTGTTGGTTGCCGCCGTGACAGGTAAAAGAAAAGACCGATTGCTGCTATTGCCTGAGAAATTTTATACGGGGAGGCTATTATTGGAGTTTGAGATAAATGGAGACAGTACTGATATTAGACAAAAGCTTGAGAGGCTTCGCACGCCGCTTGAGAAGGTTCTTTCAGATTCAGGCAGGGCAGATGGTGTGATGCGCTGCATGGAGGAAATAGTATCAGATATGCGCTGTGACTCCGGGAATATTCACTTCAAGCTCTTAGACGAGGGTGACAAAGCAGTGCTTTTCGTGCGCAGTCTCGGGAAACGCAGGGAGCTTCCGGAATCAATCTCAGATAATGCAAGCGCATATGGCGTAGACGGTATTTCTTACAGCTATGTCTATAAGATGAACATAGTATGTCTTACCATGAGGAAGAGGTAATGTCAAAGAGAAGTCGGGCTGCCTGTTACGGATGACAGGTAAGGAGCTGGCAGATTAAGGAGGTAAGAAGGGCAGAATGGGTAAAAACAGACGAAGGACGCTGATGTCTAAGAAATTTTTTTCCATGCTGTTTGGCGGGACACTGACCATGATGGTGGTTTCCATACTGCTGATGTCAGATCAGGTCATTGCCGGATTTACAATAGGATCTGATGCCGTCGCCGGAATTACGACGGTGACACCGATTTATTCGCTTGCGGCCTTTTTTGCCTCCGTGATTTCCTTAGGCGTACCAATTCTGTACTCCACCGAGATGGGAAAATTCAATAAGGAACGGGCAGATCAGGTTTTTGGCCTTGGCATACTGATGGCACTGGTAATCGGTGTCATCATGTTTGTGGTAATCAGTCTGTTCGGTAATACCTATCTTTGCAGTTCTTCTCTTTCGGATGATATTCTGACACAGGCGCTCGGATACCTTTCATGGATGCGCTTTACCATTCTAGTAATGCCGATACAGATGCTCATCGGTGCAGCTGTCTACTATGACGGGGACGAATCCATCTCCAACATAGCAAATGTGGTACAGGGTGTCGGGAATATCGTATTTTCCGTTATCTTAAGCCGCTTTATGGGGATCCGGGGTATTGGGCTGGCTTCCTTTTTGTTTAATGTAATCTCATTATTGGTCTTTATGTGCCATTTTATGAAAAAGAGCAATTCCCTTCGCTTGAACATTTTCTATTCAATCACAATGCTGAAGGATGTTGTGCGTTACAGTATTATTGACTCCAGCTCCTATCTCTTCCTGGCAATTTTTACTGCCGCGCTTAATTTCTTTGTGACTTCACATTATGGGCCTCAGTACCTGATCTTAGTCTCCGCTATCACCTTAAGCCGTGAATTCCAACTGCTCTTTGAGGGCATTGGAGAGGCTGTCAGTCCTATTTTTGGCGTATATGTCGGCGAAAAGAGCAGGGAGGGCTTAAGATCCACCTATTCTCTGGCAAATAAAACCGCCATTATTGAGGGAGTTATTGTTACCGTAGTGCTTGTTGTCATTGCACCGGCGGTTCCTTCGGTACTGGATGTCACAGATCCCGAGCTGGTTCACTGGGTTGTGATCGGGGTCAGGATGACTGCGCTTGGAGCTGCATTTGTAAGCCTGCTGTACCTTCTTACCTCCTACTACCTTGTTATCGAACGGATCGCACTGGGGCTTGTTGCCTGTGCCATGAGGGATGTTATCTTCAGTGTATCCCTTGTTTTTGTACTGGGAGGGATCTGGGGAAAATTCGGCATGTTTATGGGACTTGCCGCGGCGCCTGCCATTGCCTATGCTATTCTGATCCTCTACATCGTGATACGCTATGGTCGTGAGGACTGTCCTTTACTTCTTTCAAAGCTTTCAGGAGGAGAGGGCAGTTATCTTTTCAATCTTTTAACTGAGCCAGAGGAGATTATCAAAATGCAGGGTAAGATTGAATCGCTCTTAAAAGAACACAATGTGGACAAAAAGACGATCAATCGTGTTTCGATGCTGATAGAGGAGATGTATCTTATCATCCGGAAGATGAATGGAGACAGACCTGTGCTTGCCGAATGCACTGTTTTCCTGAAGCCTGACGGCGTGCAGATTATATCAAAGGATGAGGGTGTTTCCTTTGACATGGCGGATGATGATGTGAGCACCATATCACTGTCTGCTTATATAGTTGCCTCGTATCTGGAGAAAAGGGATTTCGTCAACCGACACCTGACCACCATGAGCTTTAACCGAAGTTCATTCTTTATAAAGTTCTCTGAGGCGTAGTCACGAGGAAACGGGCATTAACGGTGGCATTGTTCTGTTGGAAATGTGCTGCTTACAGCACAGCCCGAGGGATTCAGCCATAACAAGCAAGTAGGCATTATCTTTTGAGGAGAGGCTGGAAGACCCCTCCCTTGGCATGAAGCTGCTCAATGATATTTCAAAAAAGATCACATTTAACAGGACTCTTGGCGTAAATAATCTGCTTGTACTACTGTGAATAAACGGTAAACGGACGATGAAGAGGGAGAATATACTCTATGCTTGATATTCTTAAAATGAAAGAAACAGGGATAATGGAAAAACAGATATCCCTTGCCAATAAAAAGACAAATACGAAGCGGACCTACCTTCTCCGCACATTTCGTCCCGGAGATGAGAGGGGAATTATCTCCTGTGTAAAAGAAGAACACGGGGACACTTATTTTAAGAAATACTTTTATGATAAGTCGCTTTTAAGAGAAAAAGCGCTTGGGGGCGAATATGTTTTTTTTGTGGCTGAGGAGACAGGAGGTGAAAAAAAAGACTTTGAACCGATTGCCGGGATAGAGATCCTTCGTTTGTTTACAAAAAACGGAGATGATTACATTGAGCCGGCGTCTCAGATGATCCGAAAAAGGCATAGGGGGTTTCATTTGTCGGAGGCTTTGGTAGAGTATACCTTTTATGTTGCTAAGAGCATTCGACCGTCCGCGCTTTTTGTGCATACGGCTATGTATCATTCGATTACCCAGCATGTCTGTGAGTCCTACGGGATGGTGCCGGTCGGATTTGAAATCGGAAGCTTTCTTGCAGAAGTGATGCAGAACAGCTTTGTTATGGAGGGGATAAAAAAGTATTCCGCCGGGACCCTTTGCTATCCGGTGGAAAAGAAAAATGCGGGGGATGTGTATCTGCCGGCGGAACTGAAAGGGTATGCAGGGAGGATATATGAAGCATTAGGAGCGACCTGTCATATCCTTACCGAAGACGATATGCGAAAAGAGGAACAAAAAGAGAGTACACATACATCGGCTGATAACAATGGTTTTGGAGATCATGATTCTCTGATCCATGTTTCCGATGAAAACGGTGTGAATAACTATATTACGATAAACGTACTTTATGCCGGAGATGATCTATATGAAAGAATCAAAGAAATCATGGATGCCTATTTAAAAGGGGACTCACGCGGATATACTAAAAAGCATGTGCAGGCAAAAAATGGTGTACTTACAAATCCAGAAGCGCATGTCTTTCATCTGATCTTGGATATCGATACGCCAAAGTTCTTCAAACAGTATCAAAGGTTGAAGGAGATGGGGTTTTTCTTCGGCAGCATGCAGCCGCTTTGCGGAGAGCATGAGCGCGTATTCTTATACTGGGTCGGAGATATTGAACTCCATATGGAGGACTATCGGGTGACGGATAAGTTTTCTGTTATCCGGGATAGGATTAATGGGTTTTACAAAGAAAGAGGGGTGTGAGAGCGTTTGGAAAAGAAATTTGAATCATTAAGAAAAAAAGTTTTTATGACGATGCTCATTGTGGTAATCATTACCATAGGGCTGGTTTCGGGATTGATCTTCTATCGGCTTTCCAATGTAAAAGCCACACTTGAAAATTCCCACGAGCAGGTGCGGCAGCAGACGGTCGGAACCTCATCCGAGACGACCAGACGCCAGGCGCTAAACCAGCTTACGGCATCCACTAAAGCCGGCGCACAGCTGTGTGATGATGTGTTTTTGGATTTTAAGCGTTCCGTGGAGACCATCGCGGCAAATGCGGCCAGACTTTACGAGAATCAGGATGAATATGCATCTGTGGATGTGAAACGGCCGGATAGATCCAATGCCGGCACACTTACGGTCCAACTTTTATATTCTGCATTTACGAATGAAAACAGCCCGGAGATTAAGCGGGAAACCGGGCTTTTGGGAAATCTGCAAAACACACTGCTTTCCGTACATGAAAACTACGAGCCGATTGTGGCGGACTGTATCGCGACAGAGAGCGGTATCATGATCATGGCGGATCTGATTTCCGATACAAAGTTTGATGAAAACGGCGGATATCTGCCTTATGAAGCCAATACCAGACCATGGTATATCGGTGTTATGGATACAAAAGAAACTTTTTTTACCAAGCTTTCCCGTGACGCGCATACTAGCAAAACCGGTATTATGTGCGGTGCGCCGGTTTTTTATAACGAAGAGATCGTGGCAGTCGTAGAGGCCGGCATGTATTTGGATAATCTGGAGGCGGCGATCGCAGATGCCGCAAAAGACCAGACAGAAGGGGCGAATATCTGCATCATTAACGAAGACGGCGAACTGGTTTGTTCTACAGCAAAAAGCGGTGTGCTTGCCGCGGATTTTGAAAATATGACCGACCTTCGTGAGTCCGGGGATAAGATTTTAGGTGGTTTTTTGACAAAGGCAATATCGGGAAAAACAAATGTCGCAGAATTAGAATTAGACGGAATCGGCTGCTATGCGGTCAGTGCGCCGCTTGAGACGGTAGGCTGGACATATGTTATTACGATTCCGGCAGAGACCGTGGATGCAGATACCAAAGTGCTGGCTTCTGCTTTGGATGAAATCGGGCAAAATGCTACCAAAGAAACCAATGCGATCATGTCCGATACGATTCGAAATGTGATCGTGATGGCGATCATCGTTTTGATTTCTGTTGCCGTTTTGGCAAATGTGATGTCACAAAGACTTGTTGCGCCAATTAAGGAACTCACGGACAAGGTAAAGAGTATCGACGGAGACGATTTGGATTTTTCGTTTGAACGAAAGGAAAATGATGAGATCTATGTGTTGGCAAACGCTTTCCAAACCATGACCGTTCGCATGAAAAACTATATCGAAGAGGTAAAGACAATCACAGCCGAAAAAGAGCGTATCGGCGCGGAGCTCAATGTCGCGACGCAGATCCAGGCGGATATGCTTCCGCGGATCTTCCCGCCCTTCCCGGAGCGTAAGGAGTTCGATCTCTATGCCACCATGGATCCCGCCAAGGAAGTCGGCGGTGATTTCTATGACTTCTTCCTCGTGGACGACGACCATCTGGCGCTCGTGATGGCGGATGTCTCCGGCAAGGGAGTGCCTGCGGCGCTGTTTATGGTGATCGCGAAGACCCTGATCAAGAATTACTCACTGATGGGCAACGGCAGCCCGGCGCAGATCCTCATGGATGTAAACGACCAGCTCTGCGAGGGGAATGAGGCGGAGCTGTTCGTGACGGTATGGCTCGCGATCATCGAGATTTCGACCGGCAAGGGGCTCGCCGCGAACGCGGGACATGAACACCCGGCGATCAAGCGCGCGGATGGAAACTGGGAACTCGTCGTTTACCGTCATTCCCCGGCGGTCGCAACGATGGAGGGAATACGGTTTAAGGAGCATGAGTTTGAACTGCATCCCGGCGACCGGCTCTATGTCTATACGGATGGTGTCGCAGAGGCGACGGATGCGAACAATGAACTGTATGGAGCTGACCGAATGATAGAAGCGCTGAACAAAGAGCCTGAGGCTCCGCCAGAGAAGCTGTTGAAGAATGTCAGGGCGGATATCGACGCATTTGTCGGAGAGGCACCGCAGTTCGATGATATCACGATGCTGGGGCTTGCCTGGTACGGTGCAGGGGGCGCGGAGAAAGAGGAGGAGACGGTATGAGGAGAGAGGAAACCAGAAGCTATCCCGCACTGGTAGAGCAGTGGGACGAGGCACTCGCTTTTCTTGAGGGACTCTTAGAGGAGGTGGAGGCTTCGCCGAAGGCACAGATGCAGCTTTTAATCGCGATCGAGGAGCTCTTCGTCAATGTCGCGCACTATGCCTATACGGAGACAGACGTGCCGCAAAAGGAGCGCACGGTCAGGCTTGATGTCATTATCGAAGACGGCGCAGAGGGACGTGTGGCCACCGTGACACTGACAGATGGCGGCATTCCGTACGATCCGCTTGCGAAGCCAGATCCCGATATCACTCTTTCCGCAGAGGAGCGGCAGCTTGGCGGCCTGGGTATCTATATGGTCAAGAAGAGTATGGATGATATGCGCTATGTGTATCAGGACGGTCAGAACGTCCTGACCGTTATAAAGAAGCTGTGATCGCAGAAAGGGAGATGTTTTGAGGATTTGTGACGGAAGAAGATAACGATAATAACGGAGCGATAAAGGCTTTAAGGAAAATAAGTGTTGTATCAGATAAAGGCGACAAGGAGGGTATGCAATATCTTAAGACCGATTGCCATCAATTATATGATTATTTTGATCGGTGGAATCATCGCAATGTCGGCATATTCTGTCCAGAAAAGTGCCGGAGATTTCCTTGAGCTTCCGGGAACCTGCAATGGAGACGTCATCGTATTGCTGTGTGGGATCTTTTGGGGAGAAGAGACCGAGAAGCTGGAAGAAATGAAACGAAGCGTTAAGTCAAATAAGAAATAAAGGAGTGCGGGAAAATGACGAAGTAAGCATACGAAAAGGTATTCAATTTTCGAAATAAACCGGTTAGTCAGAACCTGGCAAGGAAAAATGGGTTTGACATTCTGGAAACCCCTCTTGAAGGTGGCGGAAAAATCAGCAATAATTTTCATATATTTTCCAAAAATTACATTTTACACAAAGAAAGGTGGACAACATGAAAGCAGACAGGATCATCAAAAACGCGAAAATCTTCACAGCGGATAAGGACAAGCACAGAACTTGATGGCTATGAAATGGCCAAAAAGGAGCTGGGAGACAGCCTAAAGGTAAGAGTTACCTGTGCCCATCTTGAAATTCAGGATGATGCAGATCTTGACAGGTTTGCGAAACTTGGCGTTATAGCCAACTTTACACCGCACTGGCATGCCGGAGAGACAGCCTTCAGTGCTACCTGGCTCGGTGAGGAGCGCTCCAAAAAGCAGTTCCGCTGCAAGACGGTCTGGGACAGCGGTGCTCTGGTGGCATGGTCAAGCGATAATATCACCTTTGGTGACTTTATGACATGGAATCCTTACCTTGGTATGGAAGTCGGCATGACACGTAAGATCACCGAAAAGACCAGAAATTATGAATTTGCAAGATGCGCTACGGTATTCCCTCCGGAAGATGAGAGAATGAATATCGAAGAGATGCTGCTGGGCTTTACGATCAACGGCGCGAAGCAGCTTGGCATAGAGGATAAAAAGGGATCGATCACTGTCGGCAAGGACGCGGACTATCTGGTATTTGATCAAGACCTGCTTACGGCAGAAAAGGATGGCTTTAGCAATAACAAGCCGACGGATGTGTACTTTGCAGGAAAGAAAGTAAATTAAATTCTTCTGAAAGGAGTTCAGAATATGAAAAGAGAATTTAAGGATTTGATCAGATTGGAGTCATACGAGAGCCTGAACAGTGAGATCAAGGGAGACTATGACAAGACTCATGCCGTGAAGTGCATAAACGGCACCTTCGTCGGAACCGAGGAGCACGGGGTCGCGTCGTGGCTGGGTATCCCCTACGCGAAGCCGCCCGTGGGCGAGCGTCGCTTCAAGGCACCGGAGTACGTAGATGCGGGCGACGGAGTCTTCGAGGCCAGGTACTACGGAAAGGGTGCTTTCGGCTCAACGGGCTATCCGGACTGCGTACAGAAGCTGGAGTCCGAGGACTGCCTCTACCTGAACATCTGGCTCAACGCCGACGACAAGACCGAAAAGAAACCGGTAATGGTATGGATTCACGGCGGGGCATATGTTGTCGGCTCAGGATCTCAGGCCTCCTACAGCGGAGCCAACCTCGTCCAGAAGCAAAGCGATATTATTATGTTAACTATCAACTACCGTCTGAACATGTACGGCTTTATGGACTTTTCGTCGGTGCCCGGCGGTGAAAGCTTTGGGACTGCGCCCTGCAACGGTCTCTTGGACCAGGCTATGGCGCTTCGATGGGTACACGAGAACATCGCTGCTTTCGGCGGCGACCCGGACAGAAGCTTCATGAGGCATATGTCGGAGCGGTAGGGAACTTCACGTCCTGTCCCTACTACGGCACAGAGGCGCTCCCCGAGGCACCTATCGAGATGTATAAGAAGGGCTATGCGAAACACATAACAATCATGGCCGGCAGTACGGCCGACGAGGCCAGACTGTTCATGGGCGAGGGTCCGATGTTCAGCGTGGAAGAGCAAAAGATATTTGCCCAGCGCACCGTCGGAGACGCAGTTCCCTATCTGAAGGAAGAGGACAAAAAGTATTATGAGGAATTTAAGCGTGTCTGCAGGTTTAAAGAGCCGGGGCTTATCGAAACGGAGTTCATAGATGAGCTCATGTTCAGGGTTCCCATGCTTAAACAGCTCGACGAGCAGAGTGCGTGGGGCAAAACCTACAGCTACTACTGGTCGTATCCGGGCAGCAATCCTGATGTGGGAGCAGCACATTCCGTGGAGCTCATATTCGTGTTCGACGTTCGCTGTGTCGGGACGAGCAGTGCTTTCAACGGCACGAACATCCCCGATGAGATTTTTGACACCGTTCAGCAGATGTGGACCAATTTCGCGCGCTGCGGCAACCCATCCACGGATAAGGTTGAATGGAAGCCTTACTCGGCCGGGGAACAGAACGTCCTGGACATCGCCGGACCTGATGACATACGTATCAAACGTGACCTGCTGGTCGACCAATACAAGGCCGTGCTCCCCCTGGTAGATTACTATCAGTTCATGGACAAGTACTTTACCCCTGCCTACATGTTTGATATCCTCGCCGCACGTGAGCAGAAATCATAGGCTCTGTCGGCACTTCAGACAGAACAAGCCGAAGGAAGTGTATTTTTGGATAGAAAGAAAAATGAATCTGTGAAAGGAGATTGAAGCAATGAGTGGAATGGTAATGATGGGATTGGATGAAGCGACAGCGAAGATGTATGCTCTGTACGGAGAGAACAGAAAAATTACAGACGGGAATTATGACCATTCGCTGGGAGTCAAGTGCATCAACGGCACTTTTGTCGGAAAGAAGAATGGGAATATCATTGCATACAAGGGTATACCCTTTGTGGGAAAGCAGCCGGTCGGGAACCTGCGCTGGAAGGCACCGGTGGATGTCACTCCGGACGACGGCGTGTACGAGGCGTACTACTTCGGAAAGGCTCCCTGCCAGGTGGGAAGTCCCGGTCAGATGGGAGGCCTCTACCCCCAGGGTGAGGACTGCCTGAATCTGAATATCTGGAAAGCTGATGAGGAAGGGACTCAGAAGAAACCGGTCATGGTGTGGATCCATGGCGGCGCCTATGAGCTCGGCGCCACACCCGAGCCCCGCGAGGAGGGTACCAGCTTCGTACAGGAGAACCCGGACATCATCCTTGTCTCAATCGAGTACCGGCTGAACGCGCTCGGATTTCTTCGCCTTTCACACCTGCCGGACGGAGCGGATTACCCGGATTCACAGAACCTTGGCCTCATGGATCAGCTGGCGGCGCTGAAGTGGGTTCACGAGAATATTGCCGGATTCGGCGGCGACCCTGACAACGTGACTATCTTTGGACAGTCAGCAGGAGGCGGATCCGTATCCCTGCTGCCTTTGGTGGAGGGCTCGCATAAGTATTTCAGGCGCGTCATCGCCCAGAGCGGTTCGCCTGCGTTCTGCAGGTCAACGGAACAGTCGATCTGGTGTACGAATACGCTGATGGAGGAGCTGGGCTGCAAAACCGTTGCTGACCTCATGAAGACCGACGTAGACAAAATCGTACAGGCTGCGTCGAAAGTGCTTACGATGCCGATCACCACACCGGAGCGTGACGGCAAGTTCCTTCCAAAAGAGGTATTTGATGCCTATGAGAAGGGTGCGGCAAAGGATCTTGACATCATGCAGGGCTGCACGAAGGACGAATGCAGTTACTTCGTGGCCGGGTTCGGCGCGGAGAACTTCATGCCGTGGGCGGAGAACTGCCATGCCGAGAAGCTCGCGCAGTTCACCGAGGAGGAGAGGAAGCTTGCTGAGAGCTATATAAAAGACCTCCCGGGCGAGGATTATGATAAACTCAGTCATTTTATGGATCAGTACTGGTTTAACGCACCGCTTATCAGAACGGCAGAAAACCAGGTCAAGGGCGGTGGAAAGACATACGTCTACTATTTCAGGGCAGAGTCTTCCATTCCAATGATGAAGAGCGGACACGCGATAGAGCTCTCGGAGCTGTTCAACCATGCTGAGGAGACCTTAGTCACGGGAAGACAGTTCGACAAAACTTTTTCCAGGACGATGCGGAAAATGTGGGTGCAGTTCGCTAAGACCGGCAATCCCTCTCTTTCTGCTGACATTTCGCCTGATGGCAAAGCTAAGGAATGGCCGCTTTATGACCTTACGGATAAGTACGTGATGGTCTTCGACGAGTTCGACATCCGTGCTGAGAAGGAGTCCGCCATGAGTATCGTGGATTGGGACAGGACCTACTTCACGACCAGGTACTACGTCCGTTAGAGAGAAGTAAAGAAAGTCAATTAACATATTATGGGGCAGTGCGGAAGATTTCAGACTGCCCTATAAAGACAGATACTTAGGATGCAGGAGCGAATCACGCATCCCTGCAAACAAAAAAAGGAGGAAACGAATAAAATGGACAAAACAGGTAAGCCTTCAGGCGGAAACAGTTCGGATCTCGTTGTCTATGGCAAGATATTTACTTCCGAGAATCAGACAGTGGAAGCATTTGCCGTAAAGGATGGCAGGTATGTCTATGCAGGTGACAGAAAGGGAGCCAGGGCATTTATTGAAGAAGGAAGGACTGAAGTTATCGATCATACCGGCAAGGGTCTGGTGATGCCTTCCTGCGGCAACGGTCATGCACATTATTTTACGGGTCATGCCATGCCTATGGTCGGAACGGTCGTTGGCGGACAGGATGATGTGGATAAGTTTCTTAAGGAGATTGTTCCCGCCGCTGTGGAGAAGGCAAAGGCCAACGGGATAAAGACTGTATTCGGTTTCGGCTGGAATTATCATACCTTCTCTAAGAATATGCCCACCCGTCAGCAGTTGGACGCCATAAGCACTGATATTCCGATCTACTTTGCCGATGAGGAAGGCCATAAGGGACTGGTGAACACCATTGCCCTGGTTAACGCAGGGATCATGAAGGAAGACGGCACAGTATTAAAGACTGAGATCCGCGGAGGCGAGATAGAAATAGGTCCCGACGGTACACCCACCGGTTTCCTCAAGGAACAGGCAGGAACCTATGTGCGTTCCTTCCTTGACAATGACAGGCTTTTCTCGGTAGATGTTGCAAAAGCAACTATAAAGACGATCCAGGATCAGATGCTGTCAGAGGGATACACGATGTATATGGACGGATGGTCTCAATATTTCTATAACGACCATTTCTATCAGGCTGCGAGACAGGTGGACGAGGCCGGTGATATGAACTTTATATTGGGCTTAAGTTACGAGATTGAAAGCTGGATGAACGTTGATAAGACCCTTGCCGAAGCAGATGCCGTCAGAAAATACGCTACCGATCACGTATTAACGAACTGGATCAAGCTCTTTATGGACGGCACGGTTGAAGGCGGTACGGGATTCGTAGATCCGTTATATCCCGACGGACATCAGGGCCTCGTCAACTGGACGGAAGAGGAGACTACGGACATTACGCGCAAGGCTAATGAAAAAGGTCTGTCCATGCATATACATACAATGGGCAATAAGGCCGTGAATCAATGTGTCAACGCATTCGTCAGCGGCGGAAAAGATGAGATGCGTAATACTGTCGTACATGTGCGTAATGTTGATCAGTCCGACTGGCAGCGTATGGCGGATCATAATATCTATGCAACCGCAGGCATGCTGTGGCATGATATGCCATCCGGAGCAGCTGATCTCTTGAAAACTCTTGTTCCCGAAGGCATGGAGGATAAATCCTATCCCATGAAGACTTATTTCGATTACGGCATCAATGTCTCATCACACTCTGATTTTCCTGCACTTTCCGGCTGCCCCGACGACCCATTCGGCATTATGGAGATTGCGGTCACCTGTGTTCATCCCACGGTGAAGGGAGATCCCTGGTGGTACGATGAGCACCTGACCCGCGAGCAGGCCCTGACAGCCCTGACCATTAACTGCGCAAAGCAGATGTTCATTGAAGATGAAAGAGGCAGCATCAAAGAAGGCAAATATGCGGAT
>JAFUYB010000076.1 GCA_017470735.1 Lachnospiraceae bacterium
CACTTTTTTGTCCCTTTTTTCGATGTGCTATTGGGTCACACTTTCTTGCCAAAAACTGGCTGTTCCATTGAAAATCGACCCTCAGCCCAGCAACTTCAAGGCTTTATGGCATTTTTAGACACAAGTTTTTTGGTAGAACCGAAAATCGACATACTTTCTGGTAGCCAATATTTCGTCTTCCAGTTCACGAAAATACTGCCAGTAGTTTTTTATGAATACTTCATACTTGCTATGATTTACTGATATAGCCATATGTTCTTACTGTCACGAAAAACATCTGCAAATAATGTCAATCACTTTATCCTGATCGTCCTCCGTCATTTTAATATCACTCGGCAGACATAAGCCCCTTTTGAATATGTCCTCTGTGACAGCTTTTGTACTGCCGATCTCTATGTAGGCATCCGTTCTACCCCTGCCATTGCCTTTTTCTGTAATAAAACCGTTATTTCGGTACATCGGCTGCATGTGCATGGGTTTCCATATTGGTCTGCCCTCTGCATTGAAAAAGTTTAAGACATCAAGTATTTCCGACGGGCTGCTCTTGCCCTTTTCTTTTGTATATGTCACTCCTCGCTCCGACCTGTCGGTCTGTGCCATTGCTTTATTATCAATAATGAGACAGCTCAGCCAGTAGTTCGGTTCAGCGTCCTCTCCGTCTATTGGGTTCATTTTTACAGGTAACCCACTAAATCCGTCCCTATACCGCTCATAGATTTCCTTTTTCCTTGCGATATGCTCATCTATAAATTCAAGCTGCCCCCGAATGATTCCGGCTATGACATTACTCATCCGGTAGTTGTATCCAAGTTCCTCATGCTCATACCACGGAGCGGCTTCTCTCGACTGTGTGCTCCACTTTCGTGCTTTATCAGCCTCCTCCAAATTTTTACAGATCAGATATCCGCCAGCGCTTCCCGTAATAATCTTGTTTCCATTCTGCGAGATGATTCCATAATCTCCCCAAAGTGCGGTCTGCGTTCCCTTATATGTCGCTCCCATCGACTCAGCGGCATCCTCTATCAGAAGTGCTCCATAGTCTCCACATATCTGCTTTATCTCGTCTATCTTTCCGGGAGTACCGTACAGATGTGCCATTACGACAAGCTTAACATCGGGATAGATTTCAAAGGCTTTTTTTAAAGCCTCTGGGCTCATATTCCAAGTTTCATATTCAGACTCTATAAATACCGGTTCACCGCCTTCGTATACGATAGGATTTACCGTGGCATCAAAGGTCAGGTCAGTGCAGAACACTCTTTTTCCGTACAGACTTCCCCCTGCCCCGAGTCCGTTTGGTGTGGATATGCCAGAGCTGCTTCCATACAACCTTTCTGCCGCAAGCTTTACTGCAAGGTGTATCGCAGCCGTTCCGCAGGAAAGACCGACGGCGTGCTCTGCCCCAAGATATTTCCTGCAAAGTTCTTCACTCTTTTTCAGGTTCGTTCCGGCGCAGGTGATCCAATTCTCTACAAATGCCTCTCTGATATATTCCAATTCCACCCATGTATCTCTGTCGTCCTTATCCTTTGTGGCATGCATCGTGGGGGATGCCAGAAGCACTCTCTTTTCAAAAGGTGTTATGCCTTTAAATCTCTCATCATTCAGAAAATCATTCATACTATTTTTCTTCTCTATATGTCTATTTCCGTGACAAAATATATAACGACATCAAAAAAAGAGGTGTCACACCCTCATGCCACCGCCAAGAATCCCTTGTTTTCGGGGTTTATAGCGGTTGTTCCTATTATTCTTCCAGCCCCGGTAAGCCCCGGCAGAACTGCATTTGCATCAACTCCATCAATTGCAGATGCCCTGCATTCAACCAGATCATCCTGATTCCACAACGCTGGCCGAGGGCCGATCACACTCATCCTCCCTCTCCATATATCCCATATCTGTGGCAGCTCGTCTAAACTTGTTTTCCGCAACATCCTTCCAACCCGTGTAATGTACTGCTCCGGATCCTTCAACTCATGCGTAGGCACATCGGACGGCGTGGACATCTTCATGGTGCGGAATTTGTGAAGCATGAAGAACGAGCCGTTTAACCCAACCCTCTTTTGTGTAAAAAACACTGGACCGGGATCATCCAGATAAACAGCAGTCGCTATCACAACGAACAAAGGGGATAGTATCACCAGTCCCATGAAACTGAGCGCCTTATCAAATGCAGGTTTCACTATACTGATGTAGACACTCTGCTTTCCTTCAATCTGCCCCCTGGACTGATTGATTATGTACGGATTATCCTTATCTATATCGCTGTTTTCGGAATGCGTCTCGCCTACTTTTTTTGCTATTATAAAAGCGGCTGCTATAGAGCATGCCGCCAATAAAATCTTATGTTTTTTCATTACTTTATGGGATGTATATTTATGGATACCGCAAAAACTTTTACAAATAAGTCTTGATATGTTTACAGATGACTTTCTCTCCGAAGCAGTTGAGTCCTTACCACTTGGTTGCAGGATTTAAATATCAAGAACAGATTTCCTCCGCCGTCCACACTTTATAATTGGGATTTCTCATATAGAAGCAGCGCTCAATGATCTCCATGACCATTTTCTGTTCTTCCTCTGTCATGTCCGGGTCAGCGGGAAGGCAGATAGATGTGTTGTATACCGCCTCGCCGTCGTCCGCAGGAATCGAAATCTGCCCATATGATTCTTTATTGTAACGAGCCTCGCCCTCAGCGCAGACAAAAGAATGATTTCGGTAAAAAGGCATACGGTGCAAAGGCATTGTCACCCGGGAAGTACCTATCCCAAAAGCCTGCAGGCAGATGCAAAGTTCCTGAGGGCATGTCGCTCCATGCACATCTTCAAAGACATAACCGTCTCCTCCCAGCTCCGCAGAGTAGTACATAGCGCTTGAGTCCAGCCTGATCGCTATTCTTTGGTAATTCGGCTTCCCATCCTTCCCATGCGATTGCATTTCCAATGCAGACCCGTCGATCATGGACGCATACCTGTCATAAACAGTCTTTCTCCGACTGATTTCTTCGTCCAAATGCGCCAGCTGTGATGAGAGGAAAGCCGCTGTATAATCTGTCATCCCGCAGTCGTATGGCAAATCCTCATTCCTATGCCAGCTCCTGACATCGCCGGACTGGTATACCCATTCTTCGGTTTTATGTTTGAAAAAATAATCATCAAAAAGCAGCGCGCCGCCTTTTCCGTAAAGCACTCCGTCTTCCCGGAATCCCGTAACGGACAGAGATCCGACGAAGCCCACTCTCCGGTTTCCATAATACGATCCTAACGCGTCGGACGCGTCTTCAATGAGGATCGCGCCATTTTTCGCGCACAATTCAACGATATCTTTTAACAAGGCGGGAACGCCGTTTGTATTGGACACTATTACGATTTTTACATCCGGGAAAATATAAAAAGCCCTCTCAAGGACTTCCGGATCCATATTCCATGTCCATCCGTCATTGTCGATGAATACCGGTTCGCCGCCCTCGCAGACAACCGCGGCTGCCATTTCCGGACGCATCATGTCCTGACAGAACACTCTCTTCCCGTAAAGGCATCCGCCTTTTCCCATCCCCGATGGGGTACTGATCCCGCTGTAGCTATGGTACAGCTCTGCCGCGGCAAATTTTAATGCCATCTGCAGCGCTGCCGCCGGAGAATCCATTGCGACAGCATATTCCCTTCCGATATATTCTGCAATCTGTTTCTCGAAGATATCCCTTGCTTCTCCCTGCTGTCCGGTAATGGCACTTTCTACCTTTTCCTGCCAGCCGTCATAGACGGTCCGTTTGGTAAACGGGATGTTTCTTTTCGGTAATATAAGGTTTTCGAATCGTCTTTCTTTTCTTATTGCTTCCAGTTCGTAATCCGTTGGTCTCATTTTCATGAGTCTCCTTTGACCACTAGATATATTTTGATCTGACCGGTGTCATATTAACAAAACGATTGCGGTTACAGCATTTTGGGTAGGCTTCGCCATTTATGCACTGCCCCTCATTCACTCAACCTCCTATCCGCCGGCTCTCAGTCCTCATGCGGCGGGAGTACGCCGTCCACAATCGTGTATGCAATATGACAGAAATCCATAGAGGGGCGATGTTTGCACCTTCGCCCATACTTCATCCTTTTGTCAGATCCTTTTCGTTTAACCCATACCATCCTCTTTTTTATGCGAATAACTGTTTTTCGTTAATCTATTTCGTCCGCCCCAGCGAATTCATCTGCATTTTCAGCTTATTTAAATCCAACTCTGACCCATCCGCCAAAACCTGCGGAGCGTTTTCGTCATCTGGGAACCAATATCTTTTGGGTTTGACAATAAATCCTGCCCTGGCGGTTCGCTTCCCGACTTCAAAATTGAGAAGTGCCTTTTTCTCGCGCTTGTTCACTGATATAATATGGTCTTCATACGCCCTCAGCGGTCCCTTGACGACATGCCATTTGTCTTTTTCTTTGTAGCCATACGACATTTTCAGCAGACCTGCCATATGCACTGCTTTCAGATCTGCTGTCCCATCACGCTTTCTCAGCGCCTCCATTACATTTTCCGCAACTTTTCCACCCGCTCCATCCATGTCAAGCAGGTAGTCAATGAACCTGGACTCTTTTTCTCCCAAGTCCGAAATCGAATATTCAAAATCTTTGTTTTCAGAATCCTTCCAGTAATACAATCTAGTCATCATCTTGTGCTCGTTGAACCCCAGTTCACGGACATATGATATAAATTCCTGCCGGTATTTTTGGATATAGCCGTGCAGTTCAATGGATGTCATATCGGACAGAATGAATAAATATCCCGGAAATATCGCCTTTAACTTTATGTCTCCCCGTTTCTCTTTGGCGTCCCAGAAATATGTTTCCATGCATGGGGAAAACAGTATTCCCCTGCCTTCCGGCAGAGTTTTCCTCATTATTTTTCGAACTTTGTCCTCTTCCAGCGACGGCGTGTACAAAACACAATAATTCCGCCGCCGTTCTCCATCAGTCTTGATCCCACTGTCATCCATATCCTTAATTTATCACCGGGCTTCTTGACCCCTTTCAAAGATATCCGTAATCTTTGAAATTATTCTCACAATCCGCGGTATCAGGCGATCTGCCATTTCTTTTGACCCAGATATTGACCATAAATAGCGGACAAAGTATCCAGGTGTTTCCGTTTGGTGTCGATAGACGGATGGACATAGCGGTTCAATGTAATTGTCACATCAGCATGACCGAGGATTTCACTTAAGCTTTTGGCGTCTACACCAGCATTGACGCAATTCGTGGCAAAGGTATGACGGAGACAGTGAAATTTCTTCTTTGTGATTCCCGCGTTTCGAAGGTGCTTCTGATAGTGGTTGTACATTGTCCTCGGCTCAGTGGGACAATCTCCGCTGATCACATATTCGTCATCGCTATATCTAGATTTCAGCAACGCGAGAATCGCTTCCGGCAACGGAATTTCTCTTTTCGATGTCATGCTTTTCGGATCGTCTTCACGAAGGAATGTCCCCGCTTCCTTTCCGTCCGTTTTTATTCTTTGCACAGTGCGCTTTACATAAAGCAGACCGCCATCCAAATCTATATCGTTCCACTTGAGCGCGCAGATCTCACCGAGCCTCAATCCAGTGTAAAGGCAGAGCAGAATACCCAAACGATAGTTCCTTTCCTCACTGTCCATATCATCGCACAATTCTCCCAAAAAACGGATCTGTTCCGCTCTGGTAAGAATTTCGATTGTTTTTGGAGCGGAGTGCTCTTTCGAAGGCGAAAGTCTGTGATAAGGCGATCCATAATGCTCATGCGCGAATTTTAAAATCTGATTTGCCACGGAAAAGATGCTCTTCATCATACTCTGCGAAGAACAATTTATGCCGGAAAGTGACTGGGCTATTTGTTTCATAGAAATGTTTGTCGTATTAAAATTTGAGAAAATGCCGCGAAGATGTTTTTCGTATATCTGCTCGTACTTGACATATGTGCTGTATTTTCTGCACTGTTTGATATCCTCCAGCCATTCGGATGCAATCTTTTCATAATCCGCAAGCAAAATACCGGATAGACTCTCTTTCCAGCCTAAGCCGTGAATATTCTGCTGCTGCACGACTTTTGCGGCGGCAAGTTTTTCTTTCGCTTCTGTATAGGATTTTGCATAGATTGATTTTGATACTTTCCTGTTTCTTTTCTCGTCCCACGCCTGAAAGCGTCCTTCCCATCTTCCGTCTGCCCTCTTTCTGATGTTCTCTCCTTTTCGTGGCATAATGCGCCTCCTCTCTACCCATCGTTTGACCCCTTAAAAAATCCGGTCTGTTCATTTTTTATACGAAACAGGAATGAACTCCCGCCATCCTCCCATGTTTTTCTTGACATCAGATAGTGATTCCATTAAAATAGCAATCGTTTATAGGAGATTTATTTCCTGAATCAGACAGAATTCGTTCCATTTCGTGTAAAATATGTTTCAAAGATTACGGATATCTTTGAAAAAATGGAGAAAAAAGCTGCCAAAAGCAGATCGCAAGATCCGCTTCCGGCAGCTTTCTTACAATCCTGATCTCCGCACAGTGCCTGACACTACATCCTTCCATCACGCATGGTACCCGGGATCTGCCTGGCAGATCCCGAAATGCATCATACGAAAATCTGTGCGAAATCAAGAACGGGATGCCGGCACATATTTCCACACCGAACACCCCGTTGTAAACAAGAGGATCACTTCCACCCGATACACATCTTGAAAAAACATGCACACTTTGGTACAATCCAAACGTGTATCGTGGCCGAAAGGCTATATCGTGTGGTATCTACTCTACCATGCCCTGCCATAGGGGAGCGCCAACTCCCCTAGGTGGTACACACCTATCGTCCTTGATTTCTGAAATTGAATAACATAATGATTTTAGCATAATTTCAGATGATTTACAATAATTTTGGGGAAAGGAGTTTTCATGATACAAGCAAGCAATGTCACCCTCCGCATCGGCAAGAAAGCCCTCTTCGAGGATGTCAACATCAAGTTCACCGAGGGCAACTGCTATGGGCTGATCGGCGCAAACGGAGCAGGGAAATCGACCTTCTTAAAGATTCTCTCCGGCGTCTTAGAACCGACAAACGGCGATGTCATCATCACGCCCGGACAGCGTCTTTCCGTCCTGGAGCAGGATCACTTCAAATACGACGACAACACCGTTCTCGACACAGTCATCATGGGCAACCAGCGCCTCTATGATATTATGAAGGAAAAGGACGCGCTCTATGCCAAGGAGGATTTTTCGGATGAAGACGGCATCCGCGCATCGGAGCTGGAGACCGAGTTTGCCGAAATGGACGGCTGGAACGCCGAAAGCGATGCCGCTACCCTGTTAAACGGTCTCGGCATTGAAACCGACCTGCATTATTCACTGATGAAGGACTTAAGCGGTGCTGAAAAGGTCAAGGTGCTTTTAGCAAAGGCGCTCTTTGGCAACCCGGACATCCTGCTTTTGGACGAGCCGACCAACCACCTCGACATTGCGGCGATTGAGTGGCTCGAAGAATTTTTGATCAATTTTGACAACACTGTCATTGTCGTTTCTCATGACCGTTATTTCCTGAACAAAGTCTGCACCGACACGGCGGACATCGACTACGGCAAGATCGAGCTGTACGCGGGCAATTACGACTTCTGGTACGAATCAAGCCAGCTGATTTTAAAGCAGCGTAAAGAGGCTAATAAGAAAAAGGAAGAGCAGATCAAGGAGTTAAAAGAATTTATCTCCCGCTTCTCCGCCAATGCCTCCAAATCCAAGCAGGCGACCTCGCGTAAGCGTGCTCTCGAAAAGATTGAATTGGACGATATCCGTCCGTCGAGCCGGAAATACCCATACATTGATTTCCGTCCGAACCGCGATATCGGAAACGAAGTGCTGACCGTTGAAAATCTTTCCAAGACCATCGACGGCGTAAAAGTGCTCGACAACATTTCCTTTGTGGTCGGACACGATGACAAGATCGCTTTTGTCGGGAGCAATGAGACTGCCAAGACCGTCCTGTTTTCTATCTTGATGGGTGAGATGGAGCCGGATGAAGGCTCTTACAAGTGGGGCGTGACGACTTCGCAGTCCTACTTCCCGAAGGACAACACCAAAATTTTCGACACAGACCTCGTGATTGTGGACTGGCTGACCCAGTTCTCGGAGATTAAGGACGCCACTTATGTCCGCGGATTCCTCGGGCGGATGCTGTTTGCAGGCGAAGACGGCGTCAAAAAGATGCGTGTCCTCTCCGGAGGGGAAAAGGTACGCGTCCTGCTCTCCCGCATGATGATCGAAGGGTCAAACATCCTGATCCTTGACGAGCCGACTGACCATCTTGACATGGAAGCGATCACGGCACTTAATGAAGGCTTGAAGAAATTCAAAGGCGTGATCTTGTTCTCATCCCGTGACCATCAGATTGTCCAGACCACGGCCAACCGCATTATGGAGATTCTGCCCAATGGAACGATGATCGACAAGATCACTACCTACGATGAATATCTCGAAAGCGATGAAATGGCCAAGAAACGCCAAGTGTATTCGACCTCAGAAAGCCAAGAAGAGGATGATTAAAAATCATCCTCTCAGACTGTAGACAAAGTCAGGGGTATCACCCCTGATTTTTGTTTGCATAAATCTCATCAAACCCTTATATTTACTGGCTTTACAGTCGTTTACATGGTATAATTAATGTATCATTTTAAGGAGGGTTGCCGCCTATGAT
>JAFUYB010000085.1 GCA_017470735.1 Lachnospiraceae bacterium
GGTCAAAGGGAAGAAAATCACAGGCTGATATTTATCAGTCCGAAGAATACTTGAATATGCAGGCATAGGCTTGTCCTATCCCGTAAGTCAACTGGATATAAGAATAAGGGAACGAGCCAACGAGTACTTGACACATACCTGAGTCAAATTTTCTTTGCAGTCAGCGTCAGATTTTGCTATAATATATGCGTATCTTTATGCCCTATGCGGGGTAAAGAATCCGCGTAGGAAAGCCGATACATGAGGAGAATGCGGCAGTTTGCCGATGGAGGATAGATTGTTGATGACGGAACAGGAAATACTACAACAGATGGACGATTTGCAGGCAAAACTCGATGAGATACGGGCGGGGATAGTGGCTTTTCCTGTAGATACATCCATGTCAGAGATTGAAAAGGAAAAGCGGCATCAGGAAGACTTGCAACGTCTTAGAGGCTTGCGTCTGATTGACGATGATTTCAGCAATCTGCCGGAAACCTTTGTGATATTCATCACGGAGAATGATGTTATTGGAATGGGGAAACCTATTTACAGTATCGAAAGACGGATTGATGATACAGATGAGCTGTTTGATGATGACGAGCATATCATCTATGTAAACGGTGCAGACAAGGACGCATCTACAGAACTTGGAAAATTGATGCATGATTTCTTCTGCATAGATCCGGACGATATGCATTATAGAGAATTAGCTGATAAGGTTCGGTATTTTAAGGAAGACGAGAAGGGAGTGGCGGCCATGTGTAAAGTGATGGAAGATATGAGAATTGAAAACACGAAGCAAGTCATGGAAAAGAATATTTTGAGTATTATGAAAAATCTGAAACTTACAGTTGAGCAGGCGATGGATGCATTGAGCGTACCTCAGGCACAGCGAGAGATGTATGCTGGACTCGTAGGAAAGAAACTACAGTAAAGATTCAGAGTGCATGGTGACGATGAATACAGTCAAAAATTCATCAGAAGAATTTTACGGAAAGGGGTTGACAAGTATGCCGAGATTCGCTATGCGCAAGCAAGCAAGCAAGCAAGCAAGGGATAATTATGCCCTTTTTGCGTCCTGCGGGGCGCTTGAAACTGCATATCGCGTTCGTGATGGATAACCGTCGGATTTGACGGGGTTACTATACCCTGTCAGGTTCGGCGGTTTCTTTATATTCAAAAATACAAAATGGAGGTACACCTTTATGAAGATCAAGAAGAGAATCTTTTCCCTCGCCCTCGCGGGTGCGCTGACGCTGGGACTGCTCCCGGCATTCTCGTCCCCGGCGCTGGCGGCAGACGGAGAAACCAGTTACACCCTCACCATCCCGTCCACGCTGACGGTTGCGAACAGCGGCTGGAACCCCACAAGCGGCATCAGCGCCACGGGTACGCTGGCCAGCGGCAAGAAGCTGACCGTGACCGCAAGCTCCGCGAATAGCTGGGCGCTCAAGCAGCAGGATGGCAATGAGACGGTCAGCTACACGATGAAAGAAACGTCGGACGGCGAGGCAAAGACCGCCTGGGAGTTTACCACGCTTCCCGGCAGCGCAACGCTCGGCATTGACGTTGCGGATTACAGCACCAAGCCCGCTGGCACCTATCAGGACACCGTGACCTTTACGGCGAAGGTGGAGAACTCAACAGTTCTCAGCGGTGCACTGGTTGACGGGGCAACCATCAAAGTGAACTTTAAGTGGCGCGGGAGTAACAGAGGCGACTATGTTCAGGGTGTTTACAACGCTTCGTCCGGTACGTTTACCGTCACCAAGGGCGGCGGCTACTGGGGCTCTGAAGAAAGAGCTGTGTACAAAGTAGAGAAGAGCGGTGACAATATCATCATTGGTGCAGGTTATTATGATTATGGTGCGGAAGCTATGGTGTGGTCGTTTGATACAACGAACGACACATATACCTACACACAGGGAAGCACAGTAAGCTCACTTCCATCGTACTATGGTCTCATTTCTGTCACACTGAATGGCACAGATATTACAAACCAGCTGACGCAGAACTAATGCGCTCGCCGTGCGTGAGCTATAAGAAACAGCGATGATGCAGAAAGGTCGTGAACCTATGAACCGAAAACCGAATATCCTTGCGGCCTTTCTCGCCCTTGCCCTTGCGCTCCTGCTGACCGCCTGCGGCGCGGGCGACGACAGGGTGGAGCGGTTCGCAGAGGCCGCGCCCGATAGCGGAGAGAACATCGCCATACCGGGTTATGAGAAGCTGGACTTTGTGGCGGGCAGGACCGCGCAGGCCGTGAGCCTCAAAAACCCGGCGGAGAACGCCTGCACCTTCGTCCTCACCCTGACGCTGGAGGGCGGCGAAACCCTCTGGACGGGCAAGGCGATTTCCCCCGGCGAGGCGTTCACCCGCATCACGCTATCAAAGGCGCTGGACGCGGGCGAGTATCCCGCGACGCTCCATTACGACTGCTATACCATAGAAGACAACCAGCCGCTCAACGGAGCGGAGATCCAACTGACACTTGAAGTGAAGTAATCAACAATAAGAGGTGTGAATATGAGAACAAAGAGAATTTTGAGCATTGTCCTTACATTGGCGATGCTGCTCGGGATGTTCCCCGGCATGAACCTGACCGCAAGTGCGGCAGGTACCACAAAGACAATCACACCCGGTACTGATGACGCAAAGACAGGCACCGGGACAATGACGATCACGCTGACGATCAAAGAAAAGATCAATGTTGACGAAAAGAAGAACGGGGAGAACCTTCCGGAGCTGGGAGATACCAACCTGGAAGAGATAGCTGGCGATCTGTTGACCGAGGAGGAAAAGACGCAGGTAAAAAATGGAGCCACCCTGACGATCGCTTTGGAGATGACGAATATTGATGATAGAGTTCCATCCGAAGACAAGAAAGAGATACTTCAGGCTGCGGCGAAAGAAGAAAACAGCATCAAGATCGGGCTGTTTATTGACTTGTCTCTGCTTAAAAGGATCAACAACGGAGAACCAACACCAATTTATGAAACAAAAACACCAGTGACCTTCAAGCTAACCATGCCGGATTCCCTGAAAGCGCCGTCCGGCGTAAGCAGGACATTTTACCTGTTCCGCTGCCATGGCGGGAATGCGGAAGTCATCGCGCAGAGTTCGGGGATGGAAATGAATGTATCGTCCGAC
>JAFUYB010000077.1 GCA_017470735.1 Lachnospiraceae bacterium
GGTCAAAGGGAAGAAAATCACAGGCTGATATTTATCAGTCCGAAGAATACTTGAATATGCAGGCATAGGCTTGTCCTATCCCGTAAGTCAACTGGATATAAGAATAAGGGAACGAGCCAACGAGTACTTGACACATACCTGCCCCGGGGAGATGGCTTCATTCAGTGATAAGGTATGGTATAATTTTGAAGAACAGATGTTTGCGGAATGGAGATGAGAAGCTATGGTTTTTCGGAATGAGAATTGGAATGGGACCGGGGATATTGTTGTCTATGGGCACTATCATCCGTACTGGATCGATCGGAATGCGCGGGAGCATAATCCGAAGTTGGATATTTTCAGTGGGAAGATTCTTGATCTAAAAGAGGGAAAGTCCTCGGCAATCCGGTATTTTTATGATATACTTGATGCGGAGATCAATCCGGGCGTGACGATCTGTGTGGTGCCGTCCAGCGATCCTGACAATATCCACTCCGGGATTGCCCGGCTTGGTGCGATGCTGGCAGGGAGTGATCGGAAGGATCGGGTTTATTATTTACAGCGAAAAGAGGCGATTGAAAAATTATCGCATGGCGGTAACCGGAGTATGGATGTTCATTTCCGGTCAATCGGGACGATGGATGAGGTGGACATTTCCGGGGAGATCGTGCTTTTGATGGATGACATTACGACGACCGGAAATTCACTGTATGCGTGTAAGAAGATTTTGATGGATCGCGGTGCGGAGACTGTTGAGATGTTCGCGCTTGGTAAGACAGTGTGGGATTAAAGGACAAGCGTATGGATATACAATGCTGTGGGCAGGAAGAGAAGCTTTTTCCGGAACTGCTCAAGAATATCAATAAAACGCCATATAAGTTGTTTTACAAGGGTGAGATCGGGATTGTAAATGAGATGCCATGCGTGGCTATCATCGGATCAAGAGAGGCTTCCGCAAAGGGGCTGGAGATGGCTTTTGCGTTTGGCAGGGCAGCGGCGGAAAGCGGGTTTGTTGTGGTAAATGGTCTGGCATTGGGATGTGACGCGCAGGCTTTCCGTGGGGCATTGTCTGTGGGCGGTCGATGTGCTGCGTTACTGCCGGGTGGTCTGGATGAGATTTATCCGAAGTCGAATGCCGGGTTAGCGGAAGAGATTTTGGAGAAGGGCGGCTGTCTGATCAGTGAATATCGGAATGGCGTGAGACCGCAGAAATACTCGTTTGTAGAGCGGGATCGGCTGCAAAGTGGGATCAGTCTTGGCGTGGTTGTAATCGAGACGGCGGATAAGGGCGGTACGATGCATACTGTAAAGTTTGCGGAGAGGCAGGGACGGCGATTGGCGTGCTATTATTCACGGATCATACAGATGGCTTCCGGAAATCAAACGATCGTGAATAAAGGGATTGGTGTGCCGTTGGAGAACGAAAAGAGTCTGACGGATTTTCTATTTGAAATCAGAGATGTGAAGGTAGAGCGGTATGAGCAGCTGACACTGTTTTAGGTTCAGGATATTAGGCAATTCTGATAAATACATCATAAACGGATTTTGATTTATGAGAGGTTTTGTACTTACAAAAGTGAGTACGGAACCTCTTTTTTATTTTCTTTTTTGAGCGTGAATTTCTAATAGTGTTCCAAGGTTGTTGAACAGTTTTTTATTTGCAGGAGGTTTTGTGATGATGCTATTGAGAAAAGCGAAGGATATGGTTGATTCCGGGATGACAAGGGCTGCGCTGGCGATAAGCGGGGTGCTTATGATGGTGTGTCCGGCGTGGTGTGACATCAATGGCGGGACGGCGCTTAAGAATTTCCTTAAAACGCTGTTTAATGTGCTGATCTTTGCGGGCGTGGTTCTGATCATTGCTGGGGCGGCGTCTTTGATAAGAACGATTGTTTCGATCGCATCCGGGGAGCAGGCGCAGCCGGGGGCGATCGGGAGAGGGTTAGGACTTCTGATCGGCGGGATTGTGCTGGCGGCACTTAAGGCAATCATTACGGCGGTTATCGGGACAGATCCGACGGGGATTAATTTCCTGGGGTGAGGAATTAAAGGATGTTCCTTGGCGTGAGAGAGGATTTGGAGATTACGCTCGGAATGACAATGATGTGGAGATAGAGGATGAGAACGGAAATTATAGGGATCGATCATGGGAATGGAAATATGAAGACGGCGCATACGGTGTTTCCGTGTGGGTTCAAGATGCAGGAGAGGGAGCCGTCGGCGCTGTTTGCAAAGGACATTGTGGAGTATGAAGGGCTGTTTTATTCGCTGACGCCGAACCGGTTTTCTTATCAGGTGGACAAGACGACGGATGAGCGGTGTTATGTGCTGACGCTTTTTGCGGTGGCAAAGGAGTTGATGGAGAGGAATGACAAGTTAGACGAAGACGGAATGACCAGAGAAAGAGGAACAATAGAGGCGGATGTAGTGCTGGCGGTGGGATTGCCGCCTGCACATTTTGAGAAGCAGCATGGAGCGTTTCAGAGGTACTTTGAGGAGCGGGCGGGGGATGGGATGAACTTTGCCTATAACGGAAAACGGTTTCGGCTTCGAGTTGTCGGGGTGACAGTGTATCCGCAGGATTTTGCGGCGGCGATTGTGTACCGGGAGGATATTGTGGCGAAGTACCGGACGGTGTTTTGCATTGATATCGGTGACGGGACTGTGGATATGCTGGCTCTTTCCGGCGGGATGCCGGACAAGGATACGATGGTAAGCCGGGAACTGGGGATGAGCCATCTCCGGGAGCAGATCATTGATGATGTGATCAATGATTATGGCATGACTTTGGACGGGATGACAATTGATGATGTGCTTTCCGGCAGGGATGTTGTGATCCCGGGGCAGGTGATGGAGCGGATACAGAGCACGACGGAAGAGTTTGCCTTGCGCATCGTGAACCAGCTGCACAGCAAGGTGCCGGATTTCCGGATCGCGCCAACGATTTTTTGCGGTGGTGGTGCGGCATTATTGAAGCCGTATCTGGAGAAGTCGGGGCAGTTTGGGATGATGGATTTTATTGATGAGATTCATGCGAATGCAGTGGGATACGAGAGGATCGCAGAAATGACGATGGGTAAAGGGTAAGCGGGGAAAGATCGCTCGACTGCGCTTGGGATGACAGGAAGGCACATTTGGGATTGTGATGTTGAGGATTGTGTATGAAGAAACAGTATTCCGTGTCGATCACGGATGGGTCGGAGGTGGCGAGGTTTTTAGACGGGATCGGGCACAAGAGGGGCGTGGTGATCGAGGCGGTCATGGTGCAGCATCTGCGGGAGCATGAGGGGTATTTATCGCCGGAAGCGGCGATTGATGCCGGATACAAGTTTTCTGAGAGGGATACGAAATTTGCAAAGTGGTTTTGCGGGCAGAGAGATGGGGCGTTGGAGAATGTTTTCGGGAGTGGAGAGGGAAAATCTGGTTTTAAAGAGAACAGAGCAAAAAACCAAAACAAAAGACAGGCAGCAGCAAGGGCAAAGACAGTAAAAAGTGTTTCGGGAATAGATGCTAATGAGAAGAGAAGATATGGAGGCATGTCAGATAATGCGGAGCAGTTCAGAATGGATGAAGCAAGGCAGGATGGTTTGCCGGAAGTGAAGAATAGAGAAATGGTGCTGGCGGGACTTTCAGCGTTCATGACATGAGGTGTACTGAGGATGGGGTGAAGATTTCGCTCGAATGACAGATGACAGAGAAAAGGACTTTTATGTATGGATAAGATATGCAGGTTTTATGGGAAACGGATGGCGTTCTGGTGTTTGGTGGCGTGGATTGTTGTGGGGATGGCGGCGTTTTGCGCTACGGAAGCGGATGTGAAGGATGCGGAGGGGCTGACGAAGCAGATATTTTCGATGATTGATGAGATGTTCGGAAGCCAGTCGCTGGATAAGACGGAGGATCTGCTGATTATTAACTTTTCGGAGAACTCGCTTCGGGCTGGAGGGTATTCGCTTTCCAATATGACTACAGCGGTGCGGCTGATGTACAAGACGATGCAGAATCTCGGGGTCATCATGCTGATCATCTTTTTCGGGGTGGGTCTGATGGAGGATATTTCCTTTAATCAGGTGTATGCGGAGAAGATGGTGAAGAAATTCATGATCTTTGTGGTCGGGGTTGTGCTGATCGGGAAGTCGATGGATCTGGTGTACGGCATTGCCAATGTGGGTTCGGCGCTGGTTCAGAAGATCGTGGATACGGCTTCGACGAGTCCCGATACAAAAACGGAGCTGATGGAGCTTAAGATTGCGATTTATGAGATGTGCAATCAGGATTCGGGGGACGGGATCACGAGCAGCGTGAAGGATGCGCTGCACAATATTCCGGCGCAGTTGTCGTTTCTAGTGCAGCTTCTGATTCCGTGGATCGTGGCGAAGATATGTAATGTGATCGTATCGGTGGGGTGCTGGTCGAGGTTTTTGGAGCTGACGTTGATGGCGATCCTGTCGCCGGTGATGCTGTCGGATATGACAGGCGGGCATGGAATGAGTGGTAATGCGATGCGTGGCGTTAAAAATGTGATCGCAATTTCGCTGTCGGGGGCGATCATTATGCTGTCGCTGTATCTGGGACATGAGATACAGGTGGCGGTGATGGGGGCTTATGCCAACGGCATAGACGAGAGCAACTTGATGACAGCGGTATGGTCGGAGATTGCGGTGTCGGTGGTGCAGGTCGGGATGGTGATGCGGTCGAATTCACTGGCGAAGCAGGCGTTGGGGATGGCGTAGTTTCCAATGAGATGGAGTGAAGAATACTCTTGGTATGACAGAGGAAGTTTGCTGGAATGATATGAGGGAGTGGAAATTGCTATGAAAAGTGTGGATATTCCGAAGGAGATACAGCAGGAGAATAAGGTTGTTCTGATGTTTACGATGCGGCAGTTGGTGTGCGTGGGTGTGGCGGCGTTGCTGTGTTTTGGGATTGCGGTGGTGTTGGGGATGGAGTTTTCGCTGGCGGTGTATCCGAGCATCGCGATCGGTATTGTGGCTTTTGCATTTGGGTGGGTCCGGCAGGACGGGATGTCTTTTGAAAGGATTCTGTTTAAGCGGATTCAGCGGAGGATCTATGGGAATCATGTGAGAGCTTATCACACGAAGAATATGTATGTGCCTCTTATGAATGAGGAGTATGCGAGGCGAAGGGAAATTGATCATGGGGATCGGAAGACCGTGAAGAAAATGCGAAAAGAGGCAAGAGTCATAAAAAAGGGGCGGAAGAAGCAGAAGTGCAGGGGATTTGCTTAGGTTGTGCGTGGACTTTAGTGAAGATTCCCCACAAGGGACTCGCACCGCAGGCGGTGCGTTGCTCGATTCTGCTCGGAATGACAGGAAAAAGTTATCCGAGTGTCGGGAGAATTTGTCAGGGTAGTATGGAGTGCTTGGGTAGAAGTATGGGTGGCATTAAATGGGAGAAAACGGATGAGGAAAAGACAGGGGAATAAGCGGATATCTATGGAGATGCAGGAAAAGCCGAGGGTGGATATTGCGGTCAGTACGGTGCAGGGGAGTGTGCCAATTTACGGGATTCATGAGAAGTACGGGCTGATCGAGACATATCCGGGGTGTTATACGAGGATGTACCTGATCGGGGACAACAATTACCTGACGGTTCCGGAGGAGGAGCAGGATATTGATTTTGAGGGATGGAAGGGCATCCTCAATTCCTTTGGATACAACATGGAGTTCGCGCTGACGATCTACAACCGCAGCATCAACCGGCAGGAGTTCTGTGATTATGTGCTGCTTAAGGAAAAGGGCGACCGGTATGATATGCTGATCAAGCAGATGAACAGCATCATCCTAAACCGCATGGAAGAGGGCAGGAACGGGATACAGAAGGACAAGTATCTGACGGCGGCGGTACACACGAAGTCGGCGAAAAAGGCGGCGATGGTATTCGGACGGCTTGACTATGACATTGATGAGTCCCTTCGGAAGATCCGGTCATCGGCGACGGTAGTGCCTATTGAGGAACGGCTGGAGATTCTGTTTGGTATTTACAATTCGCCGGATGAGCACCTGATAGAGAAAAGCAGGATGACGGATGAGGAGGGGCGGACGCATATGGTCAGTTCCTTTGATTTTGCCAACATGCGGTCGCTGGGGCTGACGGTGAATGACCTTATCGCCCCGTCGTCCATTGAGATTGCAAGTACCTATATGCGGCTGGGTGAGAAGTATGTAAGGACGCTTAAGATTTCGCAGCTCCCATCGCGGCTGAAGGATGAGTTTTTGAACAGTATCACGGATACGGGATTTAACTGCATGACGACGGTGAATTTCAAGGCGATTCCTGCGAAGAGGGCGGACGCGATCATTGCTAAGAACCTGTCCTTTGTCCGGGATACCAAACGGAAGATGCAAAAAGCCGGACAAAAAGCGGGAATTTATGACGATTCTTATGTGGATCCGGCGGTAATCGATCGGGAGGCAGAGGCATTGGCTTTAAGGGAGGCGATGCACGACAGGGACGAGCATCTGTTTGAGACGGCGTTTACAGTAACGGTGTTTGCGGATTCTTTGGAAAAGCTGGACGAATACACGGACGGTTTGATCAGTGACTATAAAAAGGCGTCGGTGACGCTTGGGGTGATGAAAAATCAGCAGGAGGAGGGATTTCAGAGCACGCTGCCATTGTGCTATGACCGGATCATTGAAAAGAGGACTTTAATTTCTTCGGCGTGTGCGGTGTATATCCCATTTTCAACGCTGGAGCTGTCGGACGCGGGCGGGATCAATTATTCCTGCAACCTGCTTTCCAAGAACTTGATCGTTTATGACCGTTTAAGTTCCGCAAATTTCAACGGGTTCATCTTAGGGACGCCGGGGGCGGGGAAGTCGTTTGCGGCGAAGACGGAGATGCTCAATGTTTTCTTAAAAAGCAATGCGGACATCATTGTCATCGATCCCGAGGACGAGTACATGGCGTTGGCGAAGCTGTTAGGCGGCGAGGTGATCAAGGTGATGCCGGGCGGGGAGGCGCACATCAATCCGATGGAGATCGTCTCCGATTACGAACTGGAGGACGAGATGAATCCGGTGTATGCAAAGGCGGATTTCATCCTGAAGCTGATGGAGTGCATCTTAAAGTCACCGTTCGGGATTGATTCCGTGCAGGAGACGATCATTGACGAATGCGTGCATGCGTTGTTTGAGCCTTTTATGAGGGATGAGAGGCTGCGGGAGATCCCGCCGGAGCGGATGCCGACTTTGACTGACCTGCAGATTGAGCTGGGAAAGCGGAAGGAGCCGGAGGCGAGGGAGCTTTCCATCGCACTGAAGCTGTATTCGGGGAAGGGGTCGCTGAATGCGTTCGGGTTTCAGACGAATGTGCGGACGAAGAACCGTTTTACGGTGTACCAGATCCGGGATATCGGAGATCGATTGAAAAACCTGTCGATGCTGGCGATTCTTGACCACATCTGGAACCAGATCGTGCAGAACCGGAAGATCGGCAGGAATACATGGTTTTATGTGGATGAGATTTATCTGCTGTTCCAGAATGAATACTCGGCGACTTTCCTTAATACGCTGTTCCGGAGGGCGAGGAAGTACGGCGGGGTGCCGACGGGGATCACGCAGAATGTGTCGCCGCTCTTGGAGAGTCCGACGGCGAGGGACATGCTGCAGAACTGCTGCTTTATCGAGATTCTGGCGCAGGGTGATCCGGATCGGGAGAAGCTGCAGGGATTGTTTAATCTGTCGAAAAAGCAGCTGTCGTACATCACTTCGAGTCCGAAGGGGCAGGGACTACTGTACACGGGGCAGAACCTGGTGCCGTTTTTCTCCCAGTTTCCGAAGGACAATGATGTGTACCGGTGTCTGACTTCGGACCTGAAGGAGATCAAGGCTTATGAGGCGCAGGAGAAGCGGGAAGCGGCAAGGAAGCAGAAGGAGGCGCTGAATATTGCGTAGTGCATGGAGCGAGTATGGAATGTGGATTTTCCGCAAGCACTTGGAATGACAGGTTGATGTCGGGAGGAGAAGTTGGGGAATGGTAAGAAAGGATTTTGTGATGGAGTATTTGAAGATGCTGGAGCGGGTAATCCGGGAGTCGGCGGTGTACCGGGAATTTCTAGTGAAGCTGCCGTCGCCGTTCAACAATGTGGATTTCGTGCTGCTATTGGTATTTCTGCTGGGGGTGCTTGTGATATTGAAAGTTGTTGATCTTGCAAGGATGCGGTTCCGCCATAAGAGGCTGATGAAACGGCAGGAGGAGGCGAGGGCGCAGAGCGAAGCGGACCGGCTGCTTAGGGAAGAGGAAGCGAGGGTTCAGCAGGGGAAGCTGGCGGCGTTTTTGCAGTACATGCAGATGCAGGCGCGTCCGAAGGAGTATGCCGGGGATGCGCCGGAGCAGAGGAAGGGACTGGGCGGCAGGCTCTTTCGGATCGGGAGCACGCACAGTGCCAATGATTTTGAGATTCTGATGGAGGAAGCAAAGAAAAACGATGATGAGTGATACGGTGCTGGAGATTGTGGCAAAGGAAGCGGTGCAGATGGAGGGAATCAGGTCATATCTTGGCGTGGTGGCGGGGAATCCGCTGCTGTCACCGCTGAATCAGGCTCTTTTATATTTTCAAAATCCGAAGAGCGGGTTGGTGTGCGGACGGACGGCTTGGGAGGCTATGGGAAGAGAAGTCCGGGTGAATGCGGTTCCGGTGACGCTTTATGTGCCGGAGATTGTTATTAGTGGGGATGGGGTACGGGTGGATTATAAGGTGGTTGGGGTGTTTGGGGAGGAGGTGACTGTTGATAGGGGGAATGGGGAAGGGCACGAGAGCCCGGGTAGGGTTCGTGAAGATTTTTCGTGTTCGTCCGGAATGACAGGTGATTTTGATCTTGTCGGGCGGATTTTGGAGACTATGGGAGCGACGACGGAGATGATCGAGGCGGAGATGCTGGCGGACCGGTTTTCTCATGGGATGTATGACAGGGAGCGGAAGGTGTTTTTTCTGGAAAAGGGAAGTTCAAGGGAAACACAGATGCGGACGGTGGCGGAGCTGTTTGTTGAGGATATGGCGCGGCAGCGTGATGTCGGGGATAAGGTGTTGATGCTTGCGGTAAAGGATGCGGTACTTCAACGGTATGGGGTGGAAGCGGAGATCACGAATGCTTTGTATGCCGGGCTTGACCAGTATGGGATAGAAGAAAAGGTGGGGGTTCTGGTGGCTTTGGGGCGGCTCGTGATGGAAGTGGTGCAGGGGATTGAGGGCAGGTGCCTGAGTTTTGATGAGACGGCTTTTGTGAACGGGATGTTTGATACGGATGATAAGGATGAGCTGGTTTTACGGTGCATGCAGGGTGCTGGAAATGCGGAGGATGAGATGCTTTCGGAAGAATTACGGCGGTTTGGGGAGATGCTGCTGTATATGGATGGGGACTGCGTGAAAAGGCTGTGCCGGATGCGGGAGGAAAGGAGGTTGTTTTCGTATCCGGCGGTGAGGCTGTAGAGGATGGTACAGGAGATTATGCTGCGAATTGCAGGAGAGGTTTATTTGAAAGGATGGCAGGAGTTATGAGAAGCGGATTTATTTTTATGGGCAGGCTGACAATGGAGCCGAAGATTGGGGACAAGGTGACGAAGTTTAATCTGGCGGTAGATCGCCGGTACAAGGCAGAGGGTGAGGAGAGACCGAAGACGGATTTCTTTCAGGTGTCTGCCTTTGGGAAGACGAAGGAGTTTGTGGACACTTATCTGAAAAAAGGGATGAAGGTGCAGGTCACGGGAACGGTACAGAATGATAATTACGAAAAGGATGGGGTGACGGTGTATCACGATTCGTATATAGCGAATGAGATTGAGTTTTGTGAGAAGAAGGGGAGCGGCGTTGCTGAGGAGCCGGGAGATGTTGGAGAGGATAGAGAGGAGATTCCGTTTATGTGATGGGATGCCAGTGAGCGAGAGTGAAGATTCTCCCACAGGGACTAGCACCGCAGGCGGTGCGTCGCTCACTTCGCTCGGAATGACAGGGTTAGTTTGGTCTGCAATGAATTCGGATTGTAGTTGTAATAGGTCGATTGGAGGTTTGATATGGATGAAAGGATAGATGTTGTGCCGGTTATTGTAAAGAGAATGGCGGGCACTATGGGGATTGCAAGCGGCGTACTGGCTGTGGGAAATGGCTACAATGCGGTGCGCGGACTGGTGGCTTTGAGTTATATTTCCTCTTTCGGATTTCTGGGATATGGTTTTGGCGTTATCGTGCTGGAAGCTGTTGCGGCTGTGGTGCTTGCGGGGGAAGCGTATCTGATGCTTCGGATGTACCGGGAGTGGAAGAATGCAGATGCGGACAGGTATTTTACCGGGATGGTGGTTATTGGAGTCGTATTGATTGCGGTGGATGTACTGAACGGTCTGATCATGCCGGGATGGGCGAGATATGTGCCCGGCTGGGTATGGGAGAATCTGAGTGTCAGCATTTGCGGGATTGTGGCGTATTATTTGGTGTGCAGGGCTTGTGATGTGAGGCTTTCGATGCGGTTTTCGGCAAGGCGGATACGGGAGGATGTCCGGTGGATTTTTGGTAAGGCAAGGCTGAGAGATATTTTGGAGTGACAGGGGGCTTGAGGATGGATGACAGTACAAGAGAATTATTAAAAAGCATGGAAGGGCGTGACGAGAACGGGGAGCCGAATGTGATCTGCGGTATCCATATTTTCAGTGTGGGTGAGGAGCCTCCGGTGGAGGTGAGAGGGCATGTGTGCAGGGACGGAGAGGTTTCCTTTCACATCATACCGGGCGGGATGTCGGAGATCATGTTGGCGTTTGAGAACCGGACAGATTATGAATTTTTGCAGATGGCGGATGTCTGCAAGGAGTTTGACGAGAGAATGGTGGAGCGAGAGGAATGCCTGATCAATCTGACGCTGATGAACAATGGGGATTTTTCGGAGTATATTTCCGCCATGTGCAGATCGTGGGCTTATGATGTGCCGTCACCGGAATTGGATTGTAACGGCATACGGTTCTTTGTGGATACGGAGCAGATCTTTGTGGTTAATATGCCGGGCAGGATGGAGAAGCGGCCGCTTAATCCGATGGGGCGTGACTATGATGTGGAGTGGATGGGGTGAATCTAAGAGGATGAAATTTATGCCTGAAATAAAGCCGATTTCGTTTTTGCGCAGCACACAGGAAATATCGGAACTCTGTCACAGTACGGACAGTCCGGTATTCCTGACAAAAAACGGATATGGGGATCTCGTCATCATGAGCATGGCAGCGTATGAGAAGCTGATCACAGATGAAAAGAACGGCTGTAATCAGCAATAAAAAGGGTGTCAGTCCGCTTTGGCTGGCACCCTCCGTTTTATCCTGTTTTCTTCAAAGATTTCCGTAATCTTTGAAA
>JAFUYB010000007.1 GCA_017470735.1 Lachnospiraceae bacterium
ACCGTGTGACTCCCGCTCCTATACTTAGCCATTTCTGTTTCCTCCTCGGCTATAGTATATCACAGTCTATACAAAGAAAGTGCCACTAAAGTTCTACCGCCTAAAAGGCGGTGGTTTGAAACCTTACGCTTGGAAAATCAATCCGGTACGCCTTGATCGTCTTCTCATCCAATTCCTTCCGGTATCTGCAGTATTCCAAATACCTCTCCACCTCTTTCTCCATTTTCATGTCTGCCTCCTTGTCCGTAAACTAAATATGATTACGGATATAGAGTAACATAAAAGGCGAGGATAATAGTTTATTATGTCTATGCAGAAACTGCGAAATTTCCGACTAGTTTATTATATTTTTCTTTATAAAAACTTTTTCGGATCCAAACACATAATCCTTGATTGTATCAATGTTTTCAACAATGCTCGTTATTGCGACGCATATGTCGGATAAATAAGTATGAAACTAATGAGAAGTAATATCAGTGACATCATTTCTCAGCAAAATGAGATCAAGAGCCAATATATTGGCTGCCATTGCCGAATAAATGAGTAAAAAATGAAACATGAACTGAGACATCAACTTCGAGAGCTGAATGCCGTCATCGCTTTACTTGAAAACGGTCAGGCAGATGATTCACTGAATCAACTGCGTGAAATGCGTGATATGGTTCAAGAATCACTCAACGACTGATCTTTCGACCTGAGCAAGTCGATAAAAGGCTTCTTTTTTATACTCATTTTTAGGAACTTTAGTAATATACTGCTCTCCGCCATCAGAACAGAGGATAATCCCCCATTATCCTTGATAGGAGTGTATACCAATGATGCAAGAGAACCTAGAGATGCTTTCAAAAATTCAGAAACTAAGAAATAGTTTTTCTCAAAAATTTGACCCTGTATGGAAAACATTTATCCATGAAACATACACCGATTTTGCAGATGCTGCACAACTGAATATTGGCAATCATACACGCCCGTTTCTTGTTATTTGGGGATATTTTATCGATAAAGAGATAAATGCTGTTCACATCTCAGACGAGATCATACAACTTGCCGTTGATGTAGAAGCTATTCATAAAGCATCTGTCATAATTGATGACATCATAGATGGTGACACCCTTCGTCGCGGTAAAAAATGTATGCATATAGAATATGGAGAATATGAGACAGTCTTTTTTGCCGTGTGCATGTTGTCTAAAGCCATAAAAAATGCAAATCAAATATTAGATCAGCACCCAAACCGTCAGTTGCATTCAAAAAGCATTGAGCTATTGTGCGATACAATTTATGCTATGTGCAAGGGCGCTATTCGGGAAATAACAGCTACGCCCAATCAACAGATTCAATTGGAAAATGTAAAAGAAATCATTGACTCTGAGACCGCCCAACTAATAAAGAACAGTTTGCTGATGGGATATTTGTACACCGGCACAGAAAACAAATATGTCGAAAAAATAATCCACATTATTGGCAGAAAGTGCGGGTATATTTTTCAAGTCATGAATGATTTGGAAGCATTTTGTGATCCTGCCTATATTAGCGGTTATAAAGGCAATATTAATTCTGATTTACTGAAATCTAGAAAAAGTATTGTCCTTCCAATTCTGTACCAGCAGTGTAACAAAGAAGAAAAAGCTTTTTTAATGGAAGCTGTATCCCAACAGGCATCAGATTTTCTTGATATCAAAAATTTATTCGATCATTATGATATAAAAACCATTATCCAAAAAGATATCGAGACAACATACGCATCTATTAGAAAGGAATTAAACGAGCTGCGGGATTTAATTGACAATCAGCCATGGATCAGTGCTTTTCAAATATTTTTGAATAATATCAAGAAAAAATATCTTAGTGTGTTGAAGTGATGATACTATGGAAAAGGGATATAATCGGCTATACTTTCATAAATTTTTAGACAATTCAAAAATAAAGAAATGATCGTGGTTATTGCAGGCACGAAACTATGCTGCTCGTAAATATATGTCCCGTATCTTACATTATGTTCCATAAGTTCCTTATATTGCAACAAATCAATATTCTTTTCGCCAATCGTTATTTTCTGATGCTCCTGCATAATTTTATAGTTCATATTTTTTAATAGTTCTTTCATAAAATATTTCACTAACCCAAAAATACAGGGCAATGCTACGAAGATAAAAAGGATAATGACAAGCCATCCTGAAACAACCTGCCAAGTGTATGGCGTATTCAACGACAGTCTTTTATTTTTGACGGATATAATATCTGATGGCATAAGCAATAGATATTCAAAAGTAAACATTGTACCTACAATAAAAAATATTATTTTAATGGTTTCAAACAACTCCACCCATAAAGTCAGCCAATGTGGTGGATAAATTGTATCATCCGGTATAAAAACCGGAATACAATTTCCCTTGTTATGTGCGATCTTTGAAAAAAAGAACAAAAAAATGATAATCTGTGCATATCCTAACAATGCTAATGAAAAAGAAAAACCACCAAACCCGGCAGCAAAATATCCCGTTTTCGTTTTGGGTACAAATTCCATATGAATATTCTTTATAATGAACAGAATACCACAAAAAGCAGAAGCAGCAATCCACCATACATTTTTTTGAACACTCCGCATATCCCTAATGATATCTGATAAAGTCTTAGTATCCAACTGGTCAGATGCTTTGTTTAGTCCGGAGGATTCTTCTTGAATGCTTTTAGTCATTTTATAGGAATATTTTAGTGCAAATATAGCAATAAAATCTATTACACTTAATGTGGTTTGATGGACTAGACCATATGGAAACGGATCAAAGAATAATATGTACTGTCCCCACAAAAATATTCCTAAAAAACAGAGTAAAATCCATCTCCATTGTAAGTTGTATATGCATTTTAACCAATCATAATGATATGAAATTATCTTTCCAAAAAATCTTTTCATTTTTTCTGCGGATAATGGGGGATTATCCTCACTCCACATCATCGCCATCCAACAACTCCCTCTGCAGCTTGTCCACTTCCTGCCCCCAGCCCCCGACCAATGAAGCATACTCATTCACTGAAGCCTGCATCTTCGTCCACAATGTATCTTCATAAGATTCCAAAGCCGCCTTGTCAGTACTCCAGACATATCCAGGCTGATAAATGCTCGTCATGAGCGGAAGATGCTCTCCGATTAGCTCCTGCATTGCATCCTTATCAACATCGGCGAACATTTCGTTCAGACACAGATAATAATATTCTTCTGTTTCCGCAGAAAGATTCTGAAGAACATTGATGATTTTCGCATTCATGGCATCCGTGTGTCCCGATTCACTGAACATCCAGTACATCGTGTCCATATAATCCATCATTTCCGCAATCCCCCGGCGAATCTCCGTCGCCATTCCATTGAATTCCGCTGAATCCAATTCATCAATGCCAGCAATTTTTCCGGAAAGACCTTCATCCATGTCAGAAACCAGTTCCTTTGCCCCGTTCAGTTTTTCCTTATAATATTCAATTTCAAACAGCAGTTCCTCCTGATTAGGCGCTCCTGCTTTTCCATCACAGTATGCTGCCGCATCTGCCAAAACCTTGTCATAATGATTGAATGCCAGATTCGCATAGCTCATATTTATGCTGACATAACCAATACAGGCATCCAATGTATCCCTGTCTTCGGATGTAATAGGAAAATCACTGAAAAACACCGTCTTTACATGCTGTTTTATCTGCATTCCAGCCAAAACAACGAGCAGTACCGCCAACACTCCCGGCAATATCCGCCTTTTAATGACAACATCCCACGGCTTTTTCGTCAAAAAAGTAATCAGCCGGTTCACAGCGGCGTCAAAATACTGCACATTGACCTGAATCCCGCTTTTCCATCGAATCTCATTTATCTCCTCCGGCAGCTTTTCTGGGAATGCGAAATCATCAAACATAATAGGAACAATATTCTTTCCGGTCTTCAACGCGCATTCCAGCTCACGACGGATCCAGTCTCCTTCATCCCAGCAACGATCCAAAGTCCCTAGTGACAGAACGATAATATAATCATCACATTCCTTAACCGTGCGCAGTAACTCCTCATCAAAATTTCCCGCTGATAAAGTATCCGTATCAAAAAATACCCGATACCCTCTTGCTTTCAGAACATCCCGTAAATGCTTCGCCGTTTCCGCTCCCGTTTCACGACGGTAACCGATGAAAACATCGTATTTCTTCATATTCCGTTTCCTCCGCATCTACCAAAAGAAACGCATAACAACCACTAAAATAATAACAGCAACCGTAATCGAACCGTAAAACCACGTCTCCGATTTAGAAAAGACACAATTCCAAAACATCAACCGTCTTTGATCCTCATCCGCAACAATGATATGCCGAAGATCCATGTCAAAATCAATTCCTTTGTCATCCTTTTCCGTAATATTTTTGTATAAGATGGTGAATTTGCGTTCCAACTGAAGATAAAACGAATCCAATCCCCAAAACGCCAATATCGGGATAAATGCCAAAAGAAAAAATCCCTTGTCATCCCGCGTCGTGCTTAATGCCCCCATCACACCGACAAGCGTGACCGCCCATCCTTTCAGCTGAAAGCTATTGTTTGCCATCCGCTGAATTACGGCCTGTATCATTTCCAAATGTTTTATTTTATTATCCATTCTTCCAGATCATCCAAATACCTATTACTGTCTGTTTGCGTTTTTCTGACAAGATTTTTTCACATCATATCCATGTCCCCTCCAAACCTCTGCATACAAAAATCTCCTACTACAGTATGTAAATAGGAGAAAATCAACGACTATATCACTTCTAAATATACTATAAAATCACAATGAACTGCCTTAGGATCACAAGATGCCAGCATATACTCCCATAACATCTCATCATCCTCAGAAATTCAAATCTCTCTGTTCCATCGGCTGTTACAGGACGACAGGCGACCTCTGCAACTCTATGACTGCGGTTCATCTCTTCGCCGCCTCCGATTTCTTATGATTTGGATTTTACAAGAATAGATTTGATTTGTCAATATCGGCTGCCATTGCCAAATGAATGAATTTCAAAATAAAATTTGTAATGTCTATACTATTTTGTGGTATAATGCCATATTATAATGACTCATTGAATTACAGGGGGTGATTTTATGTCTACAACACTTGAATTTAAACATGAACTGAGACATCAGCTTCGAGAACTGAATGCCGTCATCGCTTTACTCGAAAACGGTCAGACAGATGATGCACTGAATCAACTGCGTGAAATGCGCGATATGGTTCAAGAATCACTCAACGACTGATCTTTCGACCTAAGCATGTCGATAAAAGGCTTCTTTTTCGTTATATACAACTCAAAAATTGCAGAATGTGGAATTACCGCAGTAACACCTCAACAGTTTTTATCCATTCTAGGAGAAAGGCGGTAAACAAATGGCAATAACGAGCGTCAGCTAGATCCCCCACCTTGTAGAAAGCATTGCTCTTCAGATGCTTTACATCTGTCACGCCTGCAAGAACCACAGACCAAAAAGCTAGAATCCCATCTGATTCCCTCACAATATATCCATCCCGCAGCAGACCAAGGAAGTCAAGAAACACTTGATTATTAGTTGCACTATCTACCTCGTCAATAAATTATACAATCGGCTTTTCACTGACCACAATCCATCTCCTAAATGTCCAGAAAAGTACATCCATTTTCAGTTTCCCGAATTCTGTTCGCTGTAACTTTTCAATATGTGGGTTATATTTTCCGGAATATCCACTCCATAATACTCACTTTGATCTAATGACAACTGGGAAAATGTCTGGACAAACTCACCTTCCGACCGATATCCCGCTTTGGAAATTCCCTCAAAGTTCAAACTTAAACGAGATATTCTTCTCGCATCACCGATTGCAGCCGCCCAAGAGTCATCGTTTTGCCATACTGCCTGGCTCTGTTGATGGTAAAATGCTTCCTATCGTCAACCATTGCTTTTATCTCTCACACTATCTGAGAGATCAACCAATATAATGCTTTAACGGAATGCCTACCGCTGTCGTTGTAAACTTCATGAATTTTGCTCCTATGGCTACAGACCGCCAATGCACTAATGTCTCCCTCTAAAATCAGTCAAATATATTTTTATAGATACCTTGACGATTTAGCAAGCGGTTTTAATAAATACAATATAAATACCAATTGAAAATGATATAATTTTTGTTTAGTTAATATTATGCCCAAATCAATAACATGATCAAAAATCAGGACAGTTTTTGAATCAATGTATTCTTTCTGAAAGAAATCGTTCAGGTTTTTTTCTGTATATTCATCCATCTTTGTCTTGAAGCTCCATAACACGACAGAAAAGCAACGCCCTTAAATAAGCCGCATACAATATGCGTTCATTCCACGAAAGCATATTATCCTCCATTAGTGAGATGACCCATCGAGAAAACACCGTTGCGTTTATATCTTTCACTTCCATAACCGCTTATGGATGCTCGGTTTATCGATTTCAGATTATGATCATCCCGTAATTGTCCGATTACAATCTCTGGCGGAGTCATCCGAAAAATGATATCTATGTTTTCTCTGATTTGATGTAAATCTCTCATCAAACTATCTCTTATTCTCTTCCAATTCATCTATATAACCTTGCATAATTTCAATATATTTATTTTTTTCTTCATCATTCTGCATCTTATATTCTGCCCAACCTGGACATTCACTATTTATATTTTTTATAATTTTCATTTTATTTCGCAACCTAGCATCAATCAAATCAATATCCCATACTCTATCGTCGCTATATGGTGGAATGATCAATTTTTTATAGATTTCAGAATACTTAGTATGGAAATCTACCGCAGGGGATCCTTGAGTTCCTGTAGAATCGCCCGTCTTCTCTGCATCCTCTGCTTCATTTTCTTCTCTATCATTTGAATCACGATTCTCATCATCCAATGCAAATTTCTCAATTTCCTTATTCAACAAATCACAAACTGCTTCAACAAATTCTTCCAAATCACTGTCTTTATGCCATCATAATCATTCTTTTGTTGTCTGATATATATTTGCCGTATCATGTTTTGCTTCTTGTTATTCAAATGATTCGAACACCAGTAATCAATAAAATACTGCTCAAATGTCGCTATATTATCCCGAATCATGTTTAGACCATCATTTTCAGTGCCGACACCATTATGTCCATTCCGCATCTTAAAAAAAGCATCCTCAATTCTTAGATAAATGTTTCACGGTAATATTACTGCCCTCGAAAAATAATAATGTGTATATGCTATGATGCATTAAAGTTCTCTTAATCTTTTTTATCCTCCGGCTTTACCGGTTCAACTGGTCTGACGACTGCTCCCGTCCCGCCTTCGATTACGCCGTCATGCTTCAGTACCGCCGTGACCGTGCCGACAATCATCCTGCAATCAAAAAGAAAGGCCCTGATCCCGCCTTTCTTTAATATCTTTACGTATTCCCCGTCCAGCTTTGCCTTGTCGGCTATCTCCAGCTCGTCCCTTCCACTGATCTGCGCCAGCCCTCCTGATGTACGGTAAGGGACAACTTTTGAACGCAAAAAAACCCGCAAATAGCGGGATATTGCCCATATTGGGCAATATTTCACTACTGCGAGCTGTCTTTCGATCAGATCACTCTATACGATTTTATGAAAGCTGAAATACCATAGCCTTGTGCCTGGTATCATATTCTCCCTTGTACCGATAAGTTGAGCCTTCTTTGAGATCGAGGCTCTCCATAAGTTCCTTTGTAAAGCCTGTGCTGTATATTCTGAAATTCTTATTTTTTTCGTGTGGAAAACCGTCAGGCACCTTAAAAGACATCACATCATTCGCCTCACAAGGTGCGACTGCGATAGAATCTTTCCTTTCACTGATAAGAAGGCGTATATAACTTGGGTAATTCAGCTCCCGTATCACATCACTGCCGATGTTGATATAGTTGTCCTTTAGATTTATCCCGAGACAGGGATTTCTCTTCTTTATTTTATCCACATGAACACCCCCAGCGGTTGTGGAGTTGATGTAACATTACAATTAACAGCAACAGTAATGTCATTTCTGCCTTTACAGTTAGCATTACTGCTACTTTTACCATCAGTTAGGATGTACCGGTCATCGAAGCAGGATAATCCTGCTCCTCCCTGTCGCTTGTAGGCGCCATCACAAGCGCCGTAACTGTTTGCCTTGACTCAGCCGTCACTGGAAACGAAGCTCCCTGTCCAGAAGGCATGACAACATCAGCTACCGCTTCTGTAGAAATGCTGCCTGCCTCATCTTCTGCTATGGAATCACTGTAATGATCCACTTCCTCGAACTTCTCCTGCAGATGGCTCTGTTTATATTCCTCGTATGTCTGTCCGATACGGTCCTTATATTTATCAGGATAATTTTTTACCTGCCGTTCCTTTGTCTCCCCTGTCTTTTCGTCAACATATTTCTCTTTTCTGGGTTCAAAAGTGATCGCCTCTTCCATTTCAAAGACAAGGATTAGTCCCCTTTCGGAGTTTGCGACTCTTCCGAGGATCTTATACCTGTTCTGACCAGACCAGCCCATCATGTTATAGATCGCCTGCAGAAAATCCCGGGAGGAAATAGTCTTGTTCACCCACGCTTCGTCCTTTGCCCGTATCCTTGCCCACTCTACCGAGGCGCTCTCCTCTTCAGCACAGGGCACTATTGCCATTCGTTTTGTCTCTTTATTTACCATGGGCAGGACATACTGAACACCCTCAAACATGCGTATTGCAGCCATATTGAAGGTCATTTTCCCATCCTTTATGCTTACCGCAGGCTTTTTCAGCATGGAAAACTGTATCCGTGGAGGCAGCTCATACCCCTCAAAACTCTCGTATTCCAATTCCTGATTGCTCTCAAGCCTTGTCTTTACAAGCTCCCGGATGAGCATAAACTCCTTCTCGGACATTCCTTTCGGTTTTACTTCATTTTCTAACATTGTGCTGTCTGCCATAACGCCTCTTCCCTTGCTACATTGACATCAAAAGCCTGTTCAGTTCTTCCTGCAGTTCCTGTCTGCTGGGCAGCTCCCCGATGAGCGGATTGACCTTGACCTTTCCCTGCTGTCTGATATCCGACTCCGTGATACTGCCTATCTTCTTTTCCCTTTGCGCCTTAAGGTATGCGTGCATCCATATACGCTTTTCTGCCGCCGCTTTTTCTGATAATCCATCATGGTCATTTTCTTCCTGTACGGCTCCTGTTTCATCCGTCGTATATGGGATATATCTTATTGTCTCCCCGCTCCTTGCCTTTTCCCTTTTCCCGGTATGGATCAGCGGCTCATCTAATGAGAACACGATCACTTTAGCATCGCCCCTGACCTTTGTTATCCCACGGAACTTAAAGCTGTACTTCTCGCTCCAGTGCAGGCTGTCATATAGGATGCCGCTAAAAGTCCTGCTCTCCATCTGCGTGACCATGTTTCCCTTATCCGTTATCCATCGGATAGCGTTCTGGGAATCCTGTGGGGCTTTTCTTATAATGACAGCCTGCATGATGGGATGATAGAACATCTCAATCCATTCACAATCGTCCAGCTTCTTACGGCAGGCCCTGTTAAATTTCACTGACTTTTTCGTAACCGTAAGTGCCGGCATCCCCTGATTTAAGAACATGATACCGGGAGGCACCTGATAACCGGCAAATGTATAGGACAAGACCTTCGGTCTTTCTTCTCCGCTCCATATCCGGATATCCCTGTACAACTCATTGAGTTCATCATCTGAATAAACGCTCTGGCATGTATCAAGATAAGTTTTCTGATCCATGCCTTTCCAATGCGGGGAAACACTGACAAATCCCTTTAATGCCCCTTCTGATATGACCGTAAGTGACGGTATCCCGTTCTCCAGCCTGCCGCCGGATGATTTCATAAACTGTGCCGCCTTTGCCATTTCGGGAGTGACTATGCCTTCATGGTGTCCCGGTACATATGCCCAGTCCCTGGCTTCATTATTAGGTATCACGACCTTTTCCTTATAATCTATGCAGATTGTCTTTCTTGCTTCGAGGTCTCCCCATCTGCGCTCATTTTTCGTTAAGCCAATGATACTGCTTCCGCTCCAGTCCGTATTGCCCTTTAGCGACGGGCGTTCCTTTTCTGTGAGTGTCTTTGCAATCTCCGTACTGCTTATCCCAAGGATAAGGGCGATAAAAACATACTTGACCGTCTTAGCCTCTTCCTCATGGATGTATAGTTTCCCGTCTTTGTGCCGGTAACCAAGCAGGTCAAGCACCGGGTACTGCCCAGTACATATCCTCTGGTCAAGGGACAGGATCATACGACGGCTTTTATTCTGTGATTCCCAATCGGCAAGCATCGCATGCATCTGCAGCGCCTGCTCAGCCTCCGGGTTCAGTGTGTAGATATTTTCTGTCTCAAAATATACGCCGACCGGGTGTGTCGGGTTCATGGTGCGGAGCTTGCTGATATACGCAAGACACTGAGCCGTATTTCTTGCGAATCGGGACACACTTGTACAGAGGATCAGATCCATCTCCTGATTCCCTGCATCCTCCAGCATCTGTAAAAAAGCCGGTCTGTGCTTCACATCCGTACCGGAGCGTCCCTCATCACTATAGATCTTCAGCATATCCCAGTTCGGGTTCTCGCTGATCTTCTTCGTGTAATACTGCTCCTGATTTTCAATGGAAGTGGTCTGCGCCGTGTTCATCGTGCTGACCCGGGCATAGACAGCCACGGTCTTATGGCTGTCATCCTTGATGTCCGGAGCCGGTTTCCCCTTGTGGAAATACTCGTTATCGCCGTTTGAACTGCGGACTCTCTCCCTGATATGGCTTCGCAGCTCCTCCCTCTGGTTATGTCGCTCCTGCCAGTCGCTGTTTTTACCTTCATCAAGCGGTGCCGTGTAAAGCTCGGACAGGTCTATATCCTCATTTACAGTGACATCCTCAATTATCTCGATCTCTTCCTCCGGGACATCCTTTTTATCCATCATAACCCGCTCCTGTCAATTTCCCTTTTTATTTCTGTTACCCATTTATCATAATCCGCAGGATTAAGCGCGATGTAGTCCTTTGCCAATGTAAGGAGAGCCTCCTTCTGCTCATCTTCATTTTCTACCGTGTCTATGTGGTATTGCTCGTCCTCCGTCACGATATCCACCCCGTTATCCAGTGTGAACAGGTAATGAGTAAGGTACATAAACTCCCGGTTGTTCGCTGCAATGTATCCCTTTGTCTGTGTAAAGACACAGTCAACCTCTCCGTTTCGGCAATCCTTTATCAGGCGGACCATCTCCGGTCTTTTCCTGATCTCTTTCTTCCCTGTGATATCCACATACACACCATAAAGCTCATAATCAGGATCGTCCTTAAACTTTTTCTCGTAGTACCCTCTATGGTACTTAAGAGCCGTTTCCCTGTTCTTTTCCCACAATTTTGCCAGTTTTACATAACCGGCAGCTTTCTTCTTTTCACTCATGCCTCTTCTGTATCATGCAGTTTTTCCGAATGCCATCGCCATCCGTCCGCCGTCTTGACGGAATGGACATCAAGTGCCTTCTTCGCTTCATTCACGGTACGCTGCGATATGCCTATCGCCTTAAATCTGCTCAATATCTCTGAACACTGCAGGTCATCTGCACTGAGCCATTCCAAAAGGAGTCCCTTTGCTTTCTCAAACTTCGCACCGCTCCTCTTTTTTGCCTGGTCTGCCACCTGTTCTGTTTCTTTCTCGATCAGACCGATCCATTCAATATCGCCCTCATCGGTTATCTCAAAGCCAAAGTCACCGCCTCTTACCGTCAGGCTGGATTTGATATGGCGCAGAACCCTTACCGATGAGCTTTCTTCCAGTCGGCTGACCGAAAGGACACTCCTTGCCGCAGCAGCGACATCAATACTTCCAAGACCTCTGTACAGGTCTTTCCCGCCCTCATTCTTGTTCATATGACCGATAAGGATGATAGCGCAGCCGGTCTTTTCCGCAGCATTTCCTAATGCGGACAGCTTAAGCCGGATGTTATTTGATGCATCCTTGTCCCGCATGAAAAATGCCTGAATGGGATCGTACACTAATACCCTGGCACCGATATCTTCAATAGTTTCAATCAGGCTCTCTTCTTCAAGCCTGAAATGATATTCATCCGTATCTTCGATAAATACGATATTTCTGCAATATGCACCATAACATACAAGGCGAGGCTTTATCGTATCCGAAGGGCTGTCTTCTGCCGCCTGATAGATGACCTTCACGGGTTCTTCTGCCGCCATGCCATCCGGCATAGGCTTTCCCTGCGACAGCAGGGAAGCCAGCTTTAACACAAGGGACGACTTGCCCTCGCCGGGATCGCCCTGTATCAGCGTGATCTTCCCATACGGCACATATGGATACCAGAGCCACTCAACCTTTGAAGCTTCAATATCTGCATAAATTCTTGTTGCTCCGGCAAGTCTCTCATTCATATAATCATATAACCGCCTTCATTTAACTGTATGTGTGATTGTCGCCAATAAAACACACACAGTTTATTATAATATGTTTCAAACTGGATTACAATATCGAAAAGTAGATTTTTTTTATGTTTTTACACTCACAGTTAAAGAAGAGGTGCTATTATGTCATATGAGATAGATTATTCTGCCATAGGCATGCGTGTCCGTGCTGCCAGACAAAAGAAAAATATGAAGCAGGAGGAGCTTGCCAATGCTGCTGATCTCTCTGCATCCTATGTCAGCGGAATAGAAACAGGCAGGACAAAACTTGCCCTGCCAACCTTGATAACTATTGCCCACATCCTCGATACCACAGTGGACACCCTTCTATATGACAATACCCCTGTCCTCGTCACTGCATATGATGCCGAGGCAAAAGAGATACTGGATGACTGCTCTGCGGAGGAGCGGGATTTTCTTGTTTCTATGCTCCGTCATGCCAAGGATGAATTAAGGCAGAAAGGTCTCTCCCAAAAAACATCCCGAAAATAGACTGCAATCTTGCAACCTTGCGCCAAAGCCCGCTTAATTGCTGGCTTCACGGTGGTTTAAGGTTGCAAAATTCTTTTAACTTAATATTGCATCCTTGCCGTTGTCCTTATGCTTTTTGCAATCTTCGCATTTCCCATATAATCAGAAAACACACTTTGAAGATCCGGAACAGCCTCCTTATCGTATGTTTCGGGAACAAGCCTCTCCCATACTATCCGGTATTCCTTATCCATAATGGAGCGGAAATCATCTTTTTCACTGTCGTCCCCAAGACGGGCCAGATTCCACGGCTTTGCTTCTGACAACAGCTTCACAAGATTTCCGCAGGCTGCCTCCAAAAGATATGCTTCCCGGTCACTGTCCTTTAAAGACTCCAGATACAAAAGTGTCCCGTATGCGATGATACGGTCTGTTATGGTGAGCCGATACCGGCTCAGGTCAATGTCTCTAACCATGATCGTCCTCCTTTAAGCTTTCCTCACCCTCTCCGCAGTCTGACAGCAGTTCATCCACAATGATATTATGGCGCTCCACCGCTTTCGATATGAAGTCAGCGCATTTCAGCTTCACCTCTATCCTGTCCTTGTCATACACATAGATAGTATCTATAAAAGCATCCACCATTTTCTTTGTAAGCTTGCCCTGTTTCGTCTCTGTGCAGGCGATATCCTTAAGCCGCTTGACTTCATTGCAGATCCCATCATCATACTGTACAAATTCCTTCGCCTGTTCATATTCCTGCGTCAGCCTGTCGATCTCCAGTGTCAGCTTTTCCTTTGTCTTCATATAACGCTCTGCTGTGATCTGTCCCGAAGCATATCCTTCGTACTGCCGTATCCTCTCCTGCCGCAGGATCTCTATCTGATCCTTTGCTTCCCTGACCTTTTTCTCATAGTCCGGACGGATACCCCTTACCGCATCACCGACGAGACCATCCAAAAGCTTCAGATCCTTATAATAGCCTTTGACTGTCCGGTACACGGTCTCTTCGATATGTTTTATGGAAACCTTTTGCGTATTGCATTTGGAATACCGTCCGGTGTTCTTTGCATGGCTGCAATAACAGCTTTCCTCGTAGGTCGTGACGCTGTAGTTCATCATCAGCTTGCAGTTGCCGCACCTTATCTTCTTTTTTAAGACAAACTGGAGCGGGATGATATAATCGCTTTTCTTGCTGTTCTTTATGATATCCTGTGCCTTTTCATATGTCTCCCTGGATACGATCGGCGTATGGGCATTTTCCCGGATGAACCATTCCCTCTCCGGTATGTGCTTCGTCTCAATGCCCATATGGACGCTTTCCCGCTTATGGTTTACGGATGCGCCTGCGTATTCCTGCCTGCGGATCATCACCCTGAGCTGCTCCACATTCCACAGATCTTCCTTATCGGAAACCTTCCTGTAGTAATTCTTTGTCCCTTTCCGCCTGTGATATTTATTTGGCGTGTCAATCTTCTTTGCGTTCAGCTCGTCCGCTATCATGTGGAGGCTCCAGCCGGAAGCAGCCCTGTCAAATATCAGCCTTACCACTTCCGCTGCCTCGTCATCCACGATCCATTTTTCCTTCGTCTCTGGATCGCTCCGGTAGCCATAGGGCATGACACCATTCGTTGATATGCCCTGCTTCCATTTTGCACGGAAAGCGCTCTTTATTTTTTTTGAAAGGTCGGCACTGTACATATTGTTGACGATGTTGTTTATCGCCACATCAAGCCCTATGACATCGCCCTCGTGGTTCTTGCTGTCATAATAGGAATTGACAGCGATCACACGCACTCCGAGCGTCGGGAATATCTGCTCCAGATAATCCCCCACATCAATATAATTCCTTCCGAGCCTTGATAGGTCTTTTACGATAATGGCATCGATCCGCCCCTTTTTCGCTTCCTCGATCATCGAAAGGAAGGCTGGTCTCTTAAAATTCGTCCCGGTGTACCCGTCATCTAAGTAGTATCCCAAAGCGATACAATTACATTTTGCCCCTACACTTTTTAATTTTGCCTTGAACCTTTTAACTTTGCCCCTATACCTTTTGATTTTGCCATACTTTGTAATTTTGCCTCGCTCTGCTGTTGCCGTACATTTTAATTTTGCATAGAGAAAGCCGGACATCTCGCAATCCGCAAGGTGTCCGGCCGTGTTCTGCTCCCTTTATTTCACATGGACTTCCGTCCCGTTCTTGAAAGTGAAAAGCACATCCTTCTTTGAGAAAACAGTCACATGGTCGAGCAGGTTGAACCAAAGGTCGTTCGTGAACTCCTGCACATCTTCATCCATCTCAGCCAGGTCACGGAGGAACGCCTCGATCATTTCCCGCTTTGCCTGCTGCTCCATTATCCTGCCGCTGACCTTATCCAGCCGTTCTTTCGTCTTGTCGTAGCGTTCGGAAAGTGCATCGTACTTCTTTTGGTAATCCTTCTGATTCTGTGCGACATGGGCGTTCTCGCTGATGCACTGCTCGACCAGTTCCGTTACCACCATGACTTCCTGCTGCAAGGCTGCCTGTTCAGCTTCCAGTTCAGTGGTATCGTACATCTCATCCTTGATGGCTTCAAAGGTGGCTACGATCTCGTCCCGCTCCTCTCCGAGAATCCGCAGGGCTTTGAGGTACAATGCCTTGATAGTGTCTTCGTCCAAATGCGGCGTGGAGCATTGCTTACCGTCATCGTACTTGTGGTTGCACCGCCATATGACTTTTCTGTACTTGTCATTAGAGTGCCACACCTTGGAGCCGTAAAAGCCGCCACAGTCACCGCATCGGATTTTGCTGGAGAAGATGCTCACGCATCCGTGCCGGTCCGTATCACCGAACCGCCTCTGCATCTCCTTTTGCACCCTGTCGAACTGTGCAGGCGGAATGATGGCTTCGTGGTTGCCCTCCACATAGTACTGTGGAACCTCGCCCTCGTTCTTCTTCTTTTTCTTTGTCAGGAAGTCCGTGGTGTAAACCTTCTGGAGCAGAGCATCGCCCTTGTATTTTTCGTTGGTAAGAATGCTCTCGACCGTTTTCTTGCCCCAGTTCTTTTTACCGCCCGGTGTCGGAATGCCCTCCTCTGTGAGCTGCCGTGCTATCGCATACGGCGTTTTCCCCTGCAGGAAAAGTCCGTAGATCCTGCGGACGATCACTGCCTGCTCCTCGTTCACCACAAGGTTCCCGTCCTCGCCACGGTCGTATCCGAGGAACCGCTTGAACGGCACCGTGACCTTTCCGTCCTGGAACCTCTTTCTCTGTCCCCATGTGCAGTTCTCCGAAATGGAGCGGCTTTCTTCCTGCGCAAGGCTCGACATGATGGTCAGGAGCAATTCGCCCTTGCCGTCAAATGTCCAGATGTTTTCTTTTTCAAAATAGCACTCCGTACCGTTCTCCTTCAGCTTTCGGATGGTCGTAAGGCTGTCTACCGTGTTCCTTGCGAACCTACTAACGCTCTTGGTCACGATAAGGTCGATTCTTCCCGCCAGCGCATCCTCGACCATAGAATTGAAACCGTCTCTGTGTGTCGTATTGCAGCCGGTTATACCTTCGTCAGCGTACACGGCGACAAACTCCCAGTCCTCACGCCCCTTGATGTAATTCGTGTAGTAGTCCACCTGTGCCTCGTAGCTCGTCAGCTGTTCATCCCTGTCCGTTGAAACGCGGGCATAGGCGGCAACCTTCCGCTTTTTCCTGCTGCCGAGGGGAGAGGCTGTGAACTTGCTGATGGTGGCAGGTATTGTGATTACGTTCTTTGCCACTTTTTTGCCCTCCCGTCTTTAAAAATGTATTCCAGACTTCCATCTTCCAATGCCGTGATGTGATCAATCTGCTCCGTGAATGCTTTCCCGTCAAAATCGTCCATGCCGAGAATGTAGGCGGAAACCTTGCGGATGTTGAAATCCGCCATGTCCTGCCCGTTGCATTCCGTCCTGACCTTGTGTTTGCCGGAGCAGCGCCAGTAAACGTACTTTCCGTATCCGCAGTATCTGTGATACAGGTTTCCGCAGCAAGCGCACCGAATCATTCCCGTGAATTCATCCGTGGATGTGGTCTCGTGCCTGTTGCTCCGCAGCTTGAGAGTTTCAAAAGTCTTGATCGTTCCGTCCTTCAAATGAAAATCGATGCTGCCGGAGGCTTGAACCACCATGCGGTCGACCGTCTTTGTAAAGAAGTCCTCGTCAAAGATTTTCTTGCTCATGACCCTGCAGAAGATATCCTTTATCTCCTCATCGGGATAGTTGACACTGTCGCAGGTGATTCCATGATTGCTCTTTGCTCGGCAGTACCAGTAAAGGTGGCCGCCGTCCGTTGTGTCGCTCATGGCTCTGCCAAACCTTCTGCCGCACTTGCCACAGAAAATTTTCCCATCGAACAGGTTCCGTGGTCGCTTGCTCTCCGGCTTTGGCTTTTTCGGTTTCACAGGCTTTGGCGGCATCTGCCACCGTCTGACCTCGCCGCCGTAGAGCTGCATCTCAATACTGCCGTCCGCAAGCGAGGTGATGCTCTTCACCGATTCTGTAAAAGCCGCCTCGTCAAACCCGTCAGTCTCCATCATTTCCGCACATATCGCCATCAGCCTGTGTTCGGGATAATTGTGGCTCTTGCAGGTGACCCCAGGCTCTTTCTTGCTGCGGCATATCCAGTCTACATACTCCTTGCCTCTGACCTTGCCCTTCTTCCTCGTAAAGTTCGCTCCGCACACGGCGCATTTGAACTTTCCCGTAAAGCAATATGTCGGATTCACCAGAGAAGCCCGCCGCTCCATCTCAGCCTTGACCTTTGCGTAGGTGTCGCGGTCAATGATTGCCTCGTGGCTGTCGGCCATATAATACTGCGGCAGTTCTCCGCGATTCGGCACTTTTCTCTTTGTGATGGGATCTTCGATGTAACATTTCTGTCTGCGGATGTCCCCGGCATAGACCTCATTGAAAATCAGCTGCCGCACTGAGGCTTCCTGAAAACCGTTACCCAGCGTGGTGCGGATACCCGCCTTGTTCATGTTGTCGGCAATGTCCCGCAGGGTAACGCCGTCGATGTACATTTGAAACATCCATCTGACCGCCTCGGCTTCTTCGGGGATGATGATGTACTTTTTCTGCTCATCATCGTACTGGTAACCGAGGATGTGCTTGTTTGCCGCACCGATCTCACCGTTCTTGAAACGCTTGTGGATGCCCCATTTCACATTTTCGGAAATGCTCCGGCTCTCTTCCTGCGCAAAAGAAGCGAGGATGGAAAGCATCAGTTCTCCATCCCCGCTCATCGAATTGATCTGCTCTTTCTCGAACCGAACCTCCACGCCGATGTCTCTCAGGTGTCTGACTGTTTTCAGCAGGTCGACCGTGTTCCTTGCAAACCTGGATATCGACTTGCAAAGGATGATATCGATCCTGCCCAACTCGCAGTCTTCCAGCAACCTTCCGAACTCACTGCGTCCTGTGACGATGGTGCCGGTTATGCCGGAGTCGGCGTACACGCCAGCATATTCCCACTCGGGATTCTTTTGGATGAGGTCACTGTAATAGCTTACCTGTGCGGAAACGGAGTGAAGCAGCCGCTCGGTGTCCTTGGAGACTCTTGCGTAGGCCGCCACTTTTTTCTTTGCCGGGAGTGCCTTGATACCCGGCTCGATCCTCATGATTTTTGGCATAAAATCAACTCCTTTCCGACACTATATATCACTCTGAAAGCTACTTATATCAAGTCTTTTCCCGACAATAATGTAGACAAAGTTGGCTTGTATTTTTCGAGCAGCATTGTATCAATTTTCGTGAACTCTTCCTCTGAAATGACGCCCTTTTTGAGCATCGTTTTCGCCGTTCCAAGGCAAAGCAGGTACATTTTCTCCGCATGGAATTCCGCCTCACTCATCCGTGCCACCTCCGAATCGGTCAGAGATATAACAGGCATGGGAGCAGTATTTCCGTTTGGAATTGCCGTAGGCAGAGAAGGGCTTACCGCAGTGCGGACATGTGTACTGGTACACAGCCTTTTGATTCAGCCGTTCGGGATGCTCCTTCCACCACTTGATACGGCATTCCTTTGAGCAGAACACCCGTCGTTTCATGCCGTCCACCTGAACCAGAGGCTTTCCGCACTCACGGCAGACATCCCCGGCTGCGGTTTTCACAGCCGTTATCGGTTTCTTCATTTCCTGCAGGCCGTTCCTGCGGCAAAAAGATATGACCGCATCTCTGGAAACATCGACCTGCCTTGCAATTTCCGCATAGCTCAAGCCTTCTCCTCGAAGGTTCCTGATCTGTTCTTTCTGAAATCCATCCATGACTGAGACCTCCTAAGTCACAGTCAAAAGATATGCGCCGGATTTTAACCTCATAACAAAAAAAGAGCCTGTGAACACTCCACAAAAGGGAATGCCCACAGGCTCTCAGACAAATTCAGATATTCTGCATCATACACGGACTGTATAGTCCAGCGAAATCCATCCTGCGCCGCTCTTCAACCGTCCCCAGCCGGCGGTCGAGCCTTTGCCGGACTTGACCTCCACAATGGTGTAAATTCCAACGGGGATATACTGTATCCTTGCGTAGTCCGTCCCAGGTCCTTTGCGGATATTGAGGTCGGTAATACTGACCTTCACGAGGAACGGAACGGCAGGTGCGGCCGCAGTAGTTGTTTTCGGTGTGTAGATGTTTACACCGTTTACATCAAACACACTATATCCCGGATTGGCGTCCGCACACTTCTTGGCGTTCTCCAAAATCTTATAGGCGCCTTTCTGCGTCTTGGAGTCCACCCAGGTCTTACGGACACGGTACCAAGCGATAGTCGTCTCGCTTTCCTTCACATCGAACTGCGTGAGGTTCCACCGTTCGATGATTGAGCAGAGGTTCTCCACATAGGTCAGACTCGTGGCATACCCGCCGTCCTTGATGATCTGCGTCGCTTTCCTGTAGTCCATGCAGCCCTTCAGACCATCATAGCGGAGCTTACTGCCGTTCTTCGCTCCGAGCAGGTATGCGCTGTGGTCTGCAATGGAGTCCTCCACGCACGGATATTTACGGAAATCAGCCGTAATCGTCTCATAGCTGCCGTCCTTGTTCTGCTCCTTCGTCTGCTTGATGTAGCGGCTCTGTCCGTCCCAGGTTGAGCCGCTCCAGGTGTTGCCGGAGAGGGAGCATTTCATGCCGAACACGTTATTGGCATTCTGCGCCAGTTCCGATTTGCCGTAGCCGGATTCGAGGATGAACTGTGCCATCGAAATCGATGCGAGGATGCCCGTTTTCTTCTGGTCAGCTGTAAACAATGTCCCCACACTCTTTACAACATCCGCTTCGGAAAGCCTGGAAAAGGCAGAAGCCTGTGTTCCCTGTGTAGTTGTGGAACCTTCTTTACTATCGGTACTACTACCGAGAGCAGCCGTGACCTTCTCCGCAAGATCACCCATCCTTGCATACATCCAGTTGCCGGGACAGCTTTTGTTTGCAAACCACCGATGCACGGTCAGCACCATCTCGCCGGACTTCGGCTCGTAATTCAGAGTCTTGTCCTTATCGCCGAGCCACAGGAGCTTCGTCTTGCTGTTACGCTTGCAGATATCCACGCACAGCTTGATGAGAGTCTGATAAACGATGTCACGAAATGCATACGGCTCCGTGGTATCGGACGCGCACTCAATGGTGACTGCCCTCTGGTCGTTTGCATTGGAGGAGGAACACCAGGATCGGTTCTTCTCCTCCACATACATCCCGACTCTGCCGTCCTTGTCGATGCCGTAGTTACTGGATGCCTGCGTGGAGGACTTGGCAAACCAGTCACCAAGCCCCTCCGCCGTACACTGACCGACCACACAGTGAGGAGTGATGCGGTCGATAGAATGCGTCCTCTGCCCGGAATGGTTCGGGCTGAGTTTGGTGTAAGCCACCATAGAACTGTTCGTATAAGCCATTACTCGTCACCGTCCTTTCCATCGGTGTCGCGGTCATGGAGCTGCTCCAGCACCGCTTTCAGCTTCTCCGGGATAGGCAGCCCCAGATGTGCGACATTCTCGGTGAGCGACACGCCCTCGTTAGAGATGTAGAAGAAGATCACCGCCGTACGCAGGACGCTGCCTGTGCCGATGACCTGCACATCGAGGATGTTGGCGATCCCCACGAGCAGGAAAATCAGTACCTTCTTGGCGATACCCTTAAAGCCGACCTCGCTGGACAGCTTTTTGTCCGCTACAGCACACATGACTCCCGTGATGTAGTCCACGACCACAAAAGCCACAAGTGCGATGAGCAGACCGTCACAGCCGCCAAGGAAGTAACCAAGCCAGCCGCCGATTGCCGTAAAGATGAGTTGAATGGTGTTCCAGAATTCTTTCATACGCTTGTACCTTCCTTTCTCTGGTTGAATTTTGTGTATGAAAAAAGCGACTGTCCGCCGTGGACAATCGCCGTTTTCCGATAATATTGTGTTTTGTTGTTTAGCCTTACAGGATGATTTTCTCCCCGGTTATGACATCGCAGATCGTGGTTCCTTCCCCGAACGCCGCCCTTGCCTCGGCGAGTGTCTCCGTGTCAAGCCCTTTGTGGCTGCCGCGATAGGCTTCCAGTTCCTTTGCGACCTGCACCTCGCGCTTTGCTGCTGTTGCCTCCGGCGAAAACCAGGTAGCTCCTGCAAAGGTCAGTTTCTCGACAACATCCGCCGGAAGATAGGAACCGTTCGTTTTCCACTTGGCGGCTCCGTCATCCTCCACCTCGATTTTGTCCGCCTGGTCTAAAAGCCGTTGTGCCTCTTCGCGGGCATGCTTCTTCCAGAACTCTCCAAGTTCTCCGTTCCATTCTCTTTCAAATCTTGTCATTGCCGTATCCTCCGTTCGTTTTGGTATGTACATATATCACTCTGAACCGCACATTTATCAAGTTAATTCGGAGCATAATCTGTACAAATATCAGAGGCATAAACTGTGTACTGTTTTCATGGTGTCAGACCTGTTTCGGCAGCCACTCCCACAGCCGCAAATCCTCCTGCCCAAGGGACCACATACACATTCCTCGCAGCTTCCACCGATAAGCCGCCTCGTTCGCCCAATAGACAAGTGAGTCCACGTCCTGATAGTAGAGGATGGAAAAGCCGTCCGCATCACCGAGGAACAGCCGGGATATCCAGATGTTGATGTCCACGGGGATGACCGTTGCCTGGTAGTCATTTCCGCAGGAAAGCGAAGTCATATCATCTGAATGGAAGAAGTCGTAGTCCATCGAAATGTCCTCGCTCCTGGTGGACGCTTCCTCCACATCAGCCGTCAGCGTGAACACCTGGAACTCGCTGTCCCATGTGCAGTTGCTCCTGCTGATACGACCGTAGGATTTCTTCGTTCCGTCCGGCATCACCACATCGAACCGCTCATAAGGCTCATAAGTCCAGGCATCTCCAAGCCGCATCAGTTCACAGACCGCCCTGTTGTCAGAGCGGTACCCAGCATAACCGCCGGAGAAGCCGCTGACCGTTGCCGTGAACCGCAGCGTATAGGACGAGCCGGAATACACTCGCACCCTGTTTCCCCGGATACGCATCTCCACCGTGTACATGGACGGATCAGTCCGAAGGTCTGCATTCGGCGTCCTCATGATCTCCTGGCTATAACTACCGAGGAGCGTGGAGCCGTTGTATAACTCCACCGCCTGACTGTCGTAGTTCAGGCAGCAGAAAAGGTTCCCACAGAACACGCCTGCCTTGCCGCTGCCATTTGCCGGGAACGCCAGCCTTGCTCGTAAGTGGATATCTGAAAAGCCGTCATACTTCCACGCAAGCTGTCCCTTGCCGTCAAGCTGGGAATAGACTCGCTCCATCGAGTATTCCTCCGACCGCCACACCTCAAAAGAGCCGGACAACACCGTCCAGTAATTCGTTTCCAACACACCATAGTCCCGGAAGTCCTCGTACCATACGAGCGCCGAGTCGGGCTTTCTGCGGAGCATCTCAAGCGTCAGGCGGAAACCACGGTCGGGACCGACCCAATCGCCGTTCACGTCCTTGAATTGCCTTGGGGAGAAGGAATAGACCGCTTCTCCCGCAGACGGCATTTCAGAAAAAGACGAGCAGACACGGAAACCGTAAAACTGCACACCTTTGACATCGACAGAAATTTTTATCGTGTGCGTCCCAGCCGAAAGGCTCACACCGCTTGCAAGCGTAGTCCAGAAGGTAGTTCTCCAGTACGGCCACCACAGGCGGCTCTCCGTGAAATGCCTGGTCGAACCGTCAAGCGATATATAAATACCGTTCTTATCCCAAAATGGATAACAGAGCCGCACCGCCACATCGTAGGTTCCCGCCGTGCTGACGGTAAAGTTATAGGTTACCGAGCCTTCATCACCGAGCGTGGCGATACCGTTCTCAACGGATACAATCCCGGATGCACTGGCATAATTACCGCCGTCATGGTCAACGATGATGTTGTCAAACTCCGTTTTCTGCTGCTTGCCGTAGGCGGTCAGATAGTGCCTGCCGTTATATGTCCCGCTCATCTGCGGATACTCGTAACTGTAAGCGTCCCGTCCCTCCATGTAGTCATACACATGAGGGAGCGCCCACGGCACTTTGTTGTTATCGTCCCAATAGCCTACGAACGGGATAAAAGGCTGCGGCGGCTGATCGTCCGTGAAGTTATACACACCCTTTAGCCAGTTCTGCGCCGCATAGTAGGTCTGCGAGGTGCCGCGATAGCTTTTGCCGATGTTTTCAGGCTTATCATAAATCTGCCAGTTCCAACCGTAGGCTGGCATTCCGAGGAACACTTTCTCCGTGTCCATGACTTGGGAGGCATAATCGTAGATGCCCTCAAGCCACGAGCGCGGAGAAACAGGTCCCGGTGCGGAGCCTGCCCACGCCATGCCGTAGCTCATGATGGATGCGGTATCACAGTAATTGTTAAGATCGGCATACACGCACCAGTTCTCGCCGCCGACCGAGCCGTTGACCGAAGTCATACCCGGCAGACAGATGTTTATCAGCTTGGAAGCATCATAGGCTTTGACCGTGTTGTAGATATTGCGGAACATAGCCGTGGATGCTTCGTGCGTGGAATAGCCATCACCTTTTTCCAAATCGATGTCGATGCCGTCACACCACGGGTATTTCTGCATGATGCGGACGATCTCCGAGAGGAACTTATCCTGCGCACCGTTCGTATTGTCCCGCAAGGCACGGAAGATACTGTTCGTTCCGTCATTTGCCACGGTCAGCAGCCATTTGATGTGCGACCACTTGTTGATGTAGGTAAGCATATTGCTGATCGCCACGCCGCTTTCATAAATCTCCCCGGTAGCCCTGACCTTGAACGAGAACAGCCCGATCTGGCTGATACGGTCACCGTAATCCCGCAGAGCGTTATACATCCTGGTGTTGCCCATGAAAGTCCACACCATGATTTTCTTTCCCTTTAATGTGTCCATCAGAGCAGTTCACCTCCATCGTCCATTTCCTGCATCGAATATAAAAGCTGTGCGGACTTTCCCTGCGGTAGGGATACGACATGCTTGGAATCCCACGCCGCACTGTACTGGAAGAAACCGTACTTTGTTTCTTTCCTGCCGTTCTTCGTACATTGCCGCGAGGATGCCAGTAAAGCCAGATCGTCCCCAGCGTTCATGGCATTCGGAAAGGTGGCTTTCTGACCACCGACACCCTGTGCCAGCGTGACCGTGCCGCCATCCATCCGCTGTTTCGGATAGAGGTGGATGTCCAGCCCCGCCGAAGTACCGCCGAGGTTTAATAGGATCACCGTTTCTTCCGAGCGAACGATTCCGTTGAACCATACGGGAGCGTTTTCTGACTCCTTAAGTCCGATTTCTGTGTGAGGCGTATATCCTGACAGCATATCTCCCTCCTGGAACATGAGGTCGGTAAACCAGACCGTACCCTCGCAGTCGGTGGCAAACGGTCTGACCGTGATATTAACCACACGCTTATCCTCTTTCTTGGAAATCACTTCTACAAAGCGTTCAAAATCAGCCATTTAATCACCGTCCTGCGTCCACTGTATCTCGCTCACATGACCGACCCACCCAGAGGCGAGGGAGCCATCCTGCAAAAGCATATCCGTGATATATACCGTCCCCGTGGAGTCTGTCACATACACCCTGACAGTAATCTTTGCGACTCTTCCGTACTGCGGATTCACCGTGCCATGTACATGAGTAAAACTTGCCATAATCATCCCTCCGTGTCTGACGAGGAGATGAGGTCAATCGTCCTCGTTTCCGTGCTGCCGTCCTCGTACTCGATGATGATCTCCACGCCGACCTGCCCATTCGAGCCGAGCTCCAGATCTTCCGTGGCGATCTGTGCCGAGAAGGTATAACTGTCACGGTTGGAGGGAGTGACGGTCTGCTCCATGTACTTGGTGGCATTGTACGCTCCATTGCATTTGAAGGACGCCGTTCCCGTCACACCGTTTTCGCCGTCCACCGAAAAGCCGGAATTCGTCCAGTAGGCAAAGCTGTCGTCACCACGGGAGTTTTTCAAATGATTGAACGGCACAAAGTTCTGCAGCTGCTGGTTGTCGATGTAGTTCGCGCCCTCCAGGATGTCTGCGGCGGCATCCCACTGCGATGTAGAATCGCCAAGCTCACGCAGCGTGGTAGAAAGCTCCAGCACTGTGTTCCACGGCTCCTGCAGGTTGTATTCCCGGCGGACAATCCTTGTCTTGATGGACAAATCCAGATCCTCATCCACCACCATGACCGTATCGCCAAGGTTCCACGCCTCATGCTCATAGCCCGTCAGCACGGTCAAATCCATCGCTTTCAGCACATAGGAAATCCTCGGTGTTGCGTAGTCCGCAAGACGCATATTGGCAAACTCCAACATCTGATAAGGATTCGTGAAATTGGAGCAATCGAGCGTCTTGATGCGTACTTCGCCCGTATAGGTAAAGTCCTCCACATAGGGCTTGCCGTCATTGATAGAGGCGAAGGTCATGCCGTCCGCTCCGACAGCATAAAGCCTCGTGATAAGGCTCGTCGTGTCGATCACCCTCTGGATGGACTTCATATTCTTTTTGTAGCAAAACAATGCCCCGGAGTCCGTGCCGGAAAAGGTCAGCAGGTTCACCAGCTTGTTGGCGTTGTCAAAAATAAGGTCGCCGCCATGAATGTTCTGCACATGCCGAAGGATGGACAGCGCATTGTCCTCAGTCGATGTCCAGGTTCTCTTGGTGCTGACATTGACCACGCCGATCTCCCATTCCGTGCCTTGCAGGGCATACGCCATAGGCACGTCCGCAGTATCCGCCGTGAAGGTGCTTTCTTCCTTTTTGACGGAGAAGGACAGGTCATAGAACGCCGCCTCCGCATAGACCGATGTAATTGCCTTTCCGCTTTCATCCTTATCGTCCGTGACAGTACGGATACGGTAAGTGTCTGATACGATCCGCACAGGCTTTTCATTTGCGACATATTGCCGCTTTCCGTCTTTGAACGGCAGCTTAAATTCCAGCGTATCGATGCCGTTGATCTCGCTCGTGACAATGATGTCATAGGCGTTTTCAAGCACGGCTTCAGCATTGCCGCTGGCGTCAAGTACGACGGGACGGGCATATCCTAACTGCGAATACAGCGGTTTTGGGTTATCGTAAAGGTTGATGTCCGTAAGTACAGGTGTCCTTGCCGTATTTGCTGTAGTAAGCGTTATGCGGTAACGGATATATTTCTTTGACGGAGACTGCAACGCACCGCCCGTGCCAACGGAAATCCAGTCCGTCCATATTTCGAGATCATCCGATGTTGATGTCTCTATCAACGAAACAGATGTCACGCCAGGAGATGTTTCGGCTTTGACAGAAACTCTGCCTGTGCCGCTTATCCCGCACTCCGTGGCGGCCGTAATCAGCACGCCGCTTTCGGGATAAACGCTGCCATTGGCTTTCAGAGTGACGGAATCTTCAATGCTGAGTCCGTCCACATCCGAATCGCTATCCGCGCCGTTCGCAGACAGGGATTTCAAAAACCACTCAGCAATATCATCCGTAGTAATGTCGGCATCGCAGTTCAAGAACCAGTCGTCAAAACTGCCCGCGTACCAGTAAGAAGTATTCAACATGCCCCAGACAAGGTCAGCTGTGCAGGAGCGGTTCAGCGTTCCATTTATGTTCAGTGCGGATGAAGTCCAGACCTCGCCGGAACTCCTGTCACCGACCACATACCATGCTTTCTGATTATCCGGCTCTATCACCGCCGCAATGAAGTACCACTTGGCATTCTCCAGATTGAAGGACGGAGTGACCGATGTGTCCAGTATCAGGGAGCCGGAGGAGTTGTAGAGCATCAGCCTTGGCTTTCCCCGTATAAGTGACAGATAGAATATCGGATTGCCCGTTCCCGCCCTCGTGGAGAGAATCGGCGTGTATGTGTTGCCCACGGAATAGGTGGTAGGTCTGAACCAGCCGCCGACAACGATTCGCTCTCCGATATCAGAAAACATCGTGCCGTCATTCGATACCCTGAGATATGTCTTTTCAGATGACGGATTGTTGATGTTCATCTGAAAGTAATTACCGAGATGCCCTGTCTTGAAATCAGCGGTCGTACCGCTCCAGTTGTTGATATAGGCGCTTCTGCCGTTCCCGGAGGAGTCCGCCGTGCAGGTGTTTGCATCAGGCTCGGATTCATTGAACCGCCACAGTCCGTCTTTGCCCCACGATGTGGGGAGTTGTCCGGTAAAAGCATCCTGCGTGTTCACCGTATTTTTCAAAGCCATACAAAATCACCTCCAGCGGCTCCTCGCCGATATTTGAAGTTCCGTAAAGGTCACCGAGTTTCCCGTGACTGCGATTGTGACCGTATTTGTTCCAACACTCAATGAAGGGAAATTAAGCTCCGCCAAAAGCGGCAGACCGTTTCGAAGCGTGTTCCCCTCGGCGTCCACCACCTTTGCCGTCATAAGCGAAGAATCAATGACCAGCGTTTCCCCGGCAGCAAGTTTTCCGATGATCTTCAGTTCGCTGCCGTTCGTGGTGATCGTGATATAAGTCCCCGTGCCGGACGGGATCACTCCTGTCAGTGAGTACACAGGCAAGGAACTTGCATTTCCAAGCGACCGGGAAATTGTGGATGTCCCGGCAGTTGCAATGTCAAAAGTCTCGTCCGTAGCGGCATAGGCATACGGATCAGGACATAAAAACACAAGGTCAAAGGTGCAGGAATTCCGTACTGCCTTGTCGAAGGAAAAGCCCTCATTCAGCCTTGCGGAATACACCCGTCCAGGTTCCTTGTCGAGCATCAGCGGGCATAGCCCGTTGTCCGGGTTCAGCCACGCTATGATATCGTCCTTCAGCGAGAGGAAGTCCTCATCGCTTTTCCCCGGAGGGATAAAGCAGGAAATCTGTATCTTCCTCTCGCCGATGGTTTCTCCGAAATCGAAAACACCCTCGTGACCGGGCATGGTGATGGTATTGTTCCGCAGATCCGGCATACGGTTTTCAGTTGTGATTCTTGTGGCGATCCCCATAGATTGGGAAGTCGTGCCGTTAAATGAAAATCCCATATCAGATATATCCTTTCGCCCGTCTGCCGGCATTGAGGAGCGTGTTCAGCTGCTGAGATATCTTGCGGATATCGTCATCGCTCCTCACGCTCATTTCCTGTATGTTGATAAGCGGCTGGTCACCCGAAAGCGACAGAGCCGCGCCCTGCACCGCATCCTGTATCATGGAGCGCAGCGAGGACACGCCCACCACAGCCTCGTCCCCTGCTTCTCCGCCGCCGAGGAGCGTTCCTCCGCTCTGACCGAAAATCGTGGCGTCCTTTAAGATCATGCCTCCCGACATTGCTTTTTTGTACCAGTCCACGGAGAAATGTGGAATGGACGGTGGACTCAGCGAGAAACTGCCGGAAATGGAGAAATGCGGCAGCTTGATCTTCGGCAGGCTCCAGTTAAAATTGAACACAGATTTCAGCTTGTTCACGATGCCGGAAACCGTACTCCAGATGCCATTGAACACATTCGAGATTGTATTCTTAATGCCGTTCACGATGTTGGAGACGGTACTCTTTATTGCATTGAAGCCGTTGCTGATGCCGGACTTGATGCCGTCCACCACGCTCATCACAGCGGACTTGATGCCGTTCCATACTGAAGTGACCACGGACTTTACGGCGTTGAATACCGTGGAGGTCGTGTTTTTTATAGCATTCCAAGCCGTGGTAATTGCGGTATGGATTGCATTGACGATGGTTGTCACAGCAGTCTTTATCGCATTCCAGACCGTGCTGATTACGGTTTGCACAGTGTTGAATATCGTCTGCGTTGTGGTGCTGATGGCGTTCCAGGCCGTGGTCACCGCAGTCTTTATAGCATTCACAACGGTTTCGATAGCGGTTTTGATAGCATTCCAGACGGTAGAAATAACGGTCTGGATTGCGTTCATCACCGTGGTCACCACGGTCTTTATGACATTCAGCACGGTCTCGATGATGGTCTTGTAGACATTGAAATAGGTCGTGACCACCAGCTTTATAGCGTTGAACACGGTTTCAAAGACTGTTTTTATCGCATTCCAGACCGTGGAGATCACCGTATGGATCGCATTCATCACCGTAGTGACTGTATTTTTAATGCCCTCCCAGGCGGAGGACAGGAAATCGCTGATTGCGGTCACGACAGTCGTAAACGTCCCGCTGATAGCCTCCCATACGGATACAAAGAAATCCTTGATGGCGTTCCATACGGTAACCGCTATCTCTTTGACCTTCTCCCAGAGGTTGATCCAGAACTCACGGAATCCCTCGCAGTTGTTCCACAGATAAATGAACGCCGCCACAAGCAGCCCTATCGCCGTAATAATAAGCCCGATGGGGTTTGCCGCCATTGTCGCGTTCAGCCCCGCCATAGCGGTCTTGATGGTCCCCATCAGCGACACGACCTTCGGAATGATCGTCATGATCGTGCCGACCGAGGAGATGACCTTGCCCACGATGATCAGCACGGGACCGATAGCCGCTACGACAAGAGCCACCGTCACGATGATTTTCTGTGTCCTCTCATCGAGGTTATTGAGCCAGTCTACGAAGCTCTGTATATGAGAAACGATGGACTTGATGTAGGGCATCAGTATCTGACCGATGGAGATGGCAAGCCCTTCCAGGGCAGACTTCAAAAGCGTCAGCTGTCCCTGCAGGTTGTCAAGCTGCGTGTCCGCCATCTGCTGCGCCGCCCCTGCGGAATCGGTAATGGATGCCTGCAGGTCATCCCAAGTATCTCCCGTATTGGCGAGGAGCGCATTGACAGAGGCAAGATCAGTCTTGTTAAAAATCTTGCTGATGATGTTGTTTTTCTCCTCGGTTGTCATGCCATCCATCGCCGTGTTCATATCACCGAGGATGTCATTCAAAGAACGCATATTGCCCTCGGCGTCATAAACCTGCACAGACATATCGCCCACAGCAATCGCGCCGTTCTCACAGCCCTCCTGCAAGGAAAGAATGACGTTACGAAGATGTGTGCCGCCCTCGGCTCCCTTGATACCGTTATTGGCGAGGATGCCGAGCGCCGTGTTCAGTTCAGCCGTGCCGCCCCTTACGTTTCTTGCAGTTGCACCGATCTTAAGGATGCCCTCGCCAAGCTGCTCCACTGAGGTGTTCGTGCTGGATGCCGTCTTTGCCATCTGGTCGACCATTATGTCAGCATCGGAAGTTTCCATGCCGAGCGCAGACATAGCGTCCGTCACCATGTCTGATGCCGTGGCAAGTTCCATACCGCCTGCGGCGGCAAGGTTTAAGACGGTCGGCAGGGTATCGCACATCTGCTGCGTGTCATATCCGGCGAGCGCAAGGTAGTTTAACGCCTCGGCGCACTCCGTGGCAGAGAACGCCGTAGTCTCACCCATCTCCTTGGCAAGGTTGGTCAGGGTATCCATCGTATTGACAGACTGCCCGTCCACCTCGGACATGGAGTCCTTGGTGATACCCATCGTTGCCTGCACCTGGCTCATCGCGGACTCGAAGTTCGCAGCGGTCGTAACTGCCGCCGTTCCGAGAGCCGTGATGCCCGCCGTCACGGGGAGCATCTTCTTGCCTACGCCGGAGATGGTATCGCCCACAGACTGGAGCTTTTCTCCGGCGGCGGTCATCTTCGTCATTGCCGTGGAGGAGTTGTCCAGTTCCTTCTGCAGATTCTTCAGTTCGTTTTCTGTTTCTACGATCTCCCTCTGCCATGCGTCATACTGCTGCTGCGTGACCGTGCCGTTCTTCAAGCCCTCGTCCATCTGATCCTGCACGGATTTCAGCTGCGTCAGCTTGTCTTTGGTTTCAGAGATAGCAGTCTTTAAGAGCTGCTGTTTCTGCTGCAAAAGCGTGGTATTCGTAGGATCGAGTTTTAAGAGCTTGTTTACATCCTTCAGCTGCGTCTGTGTGGATTTTATCTCTTTGTTTACACCTGACAGGGCTTTCGAGAGGCCGGTCGTATCGCCGCCGATCTCGACTGTTATGCCCTTTATTCTGTCAGCCATGCGTCCTGCCTCCCTTCGTTAAAATCTGTCCATCTGCTCCTGGGTAGCGACCTGCGCGTAGTCCCAGTCGTCGTTTGACATCTCCGCATACATATCGTTCACAGTCCCGATGGTGAGCAGGTCGAGCTCCGAGATGGAAAGCCCGATCTGCACACATCGGAGCAGGAACAGCGGAGTGGTCATTTCCCGCTCCGTGGCGGGATGTTTTTTTTAGACTCGACCTGCTGCTGCGTGTTGATGCCCCACAGTTCGATGATCTGCGGCAGCACCTCGTAAATCGAAAAGGTGTTGAATCCGTCCAGCCACTCTTCGGGAGTGTCGGGAACGGCTGCGTCAGCATGCCTTGCCATGAGCCATGCAATGTTCTCGAAAAGTTCCAAAGAAAAAGTGTCGAGGTTGGATTCCCCGGCACTGTTCTCATCGATACCCTTCTGAAGTTCGTTCAGGTCACGGTAGATGTCCCTGCGGAACTTGTTCCTGTAAAGCCGCGGAATGGCGGCGGACGCACGGAACGTGACATCCTTGCCGTCAACGGCGATTGTTTTTGTTACTGCCATAGGTCAATCCCTCCTTACTCTCCGTTTCCTGCGGTCGAAATCTCGTATACCGAGTTGTACCATGCGTCGTAGACAGCCGCCGTGGTGTTCGTCCCGGTCTTGACCTTCACCAGACCGCTCGGCAGAGGGGAAACGGTCAGCGAGAGCGTTTCCGTCTGGACCTCAGTGGAATCCTCGCGGGTATTACCGGATACGGAAGGACGGCTCGCCGAGCAGTAATACATACAGTGGCGGATCTTCCTCTGGTCGCCCGTGAACTCGAAGAGCAGGGCAAAATGCTCCGGCTCCACGTCCTTGTTCTCATAGAGAACGCCGTTGCTGTCCTCAGTCTCGTGCATGATGTCCGTAAGAAAGCTCTCCGGGATGAGCGCAAGCTCCAGGTCGCCGGAATAGCCGTTGTTGTCGGATACCATGTAGTACACGGAATCGTCGGCGTAGAACGGCTCGTTCTCGCCCTCCGCGTCAAGCGACAGAGACACCGCACCCGGCATAGCCACAGGCGTCCCGAACGTCACCTTGCCGTCCTCCGCCAGCGTGACCAGGGCGTAGTGACAGTTCTTAAGGCCGAACTTGACCTTGTTCTTTTTCGTTGCCATAGTCAGTTACCTCCATAAATGATTTCTGTTTGATAAAGCACTTCGTACATCTTTTCCGATTCGATCCAATACTCCGACTTCTCATAAGGGATTTCGTAGGAGTCCAGGATGTCTTCGATCTTTTCTTCCGTCTCCGGCGACTTTTCGTCCGTATACAGTTCGATGTTCAGCTGGTTGATTTTCTGCCACACCCTGTTGTCGGCGAACATATTGTCCGTTCCCGGAAAGATGAAGATCAAAAAAGGCGGATCGGGACTTTCTCCCTCCGCAAAATGGTCATAGGCAAGAGGAAGTCCCGCCTCCTCCAGCATGGTTACGATTTCTTCATGTGTCATGGGCTCATCCTCTCAGCTTCTGCTCGATGGTCTTCACCAGCTTTTCGTTTCCTGCCTGTTCCGCAGGAGCAATGTGCGGTCTTCCAGCTACTCTGCCGCCGCCCCGCTTGGCGTGTCCGTGTTCCAGAAGGTGCGCCAACTGGTAGCGGTCCCTCGAATGCACCACAAGATCGATGGACTCCGAAGTTTCCTTCACGTTCTTTACCGACCACGACTTCTTGTACTTTCCCGTACGGGACGGAGCGGATGCCTGAATGTCCTTGCGTACCGACTGCGCCGTGGATTTGACGGCGGATTTCAGTTCGTCTGCTGCAAGGTCGGAATACTTCGTCAGCTCCTCCATGATGGCATCCGCCATGCCGTCCACGGATACCCGGCGGCTCATGATTTCGCCTCCAGTTCACAGGAGAACTTGATGCTGTTATGCTTGAAGCCCATCGGATTCACATAGATGATGTTATAGGTCTTGCCCTCGCATAGAATGCGGTATCCTGTGGAAGTGACAGCCGCCAAAGCCGCACACCACCTGCAGGTAAAGGCAAGGGATTCCTCGGAGCGGATGACCACGCCCGATGACTCAGAGCCGGTTCCCGTGCCGCTTATCGCATTGTTCGCTCCCGCAGTCGCATAGCAGGAGAAATAGTCCGTCCAGATGTTTTTGCGGTTGCCGTATTTATCCGATACAACCTCATTCTTCTGAAATGTCACCCTCACGCGCATTGCCGCGATATTCATCAGAATCCCACCTCCCTTATGCCGAACAGAAGGGAACGGAGCGTCAGGTTCAACGCGCTGTGGTCTGCCTCCTCACGGTGTTCATAGAGATACGCGACCGTATAGAGGACGGCGATCCGCACACGCGCAGAGGTATCCTCATCGGCATCATTCCAGTCGTCATCAGAGAGCCGTGACATATCCTGCACCAGTTTTTCCGCCGAATTGATGATGTTTGTAATAAGGCTGTCCTCATCGTCATAACCCACGCGGAGATAGGTCTTTGCTTCGTTAAGCGTGATTATTGCCATTAGCTCACTCCCTTCATAAAAGCCGCCCGCAGGACTACTCCCACGGACGGCTCGATTACAGTACAACAGGTGATTAAGAGCCGCTGCCAGCCTTCATTTTCAGAAGCTGGATACCCTCCGGCAGGATGACCTTGCCGTCCACGCGCTCCGTAGCCACATAGCCGATCTGACCGTTGGTGGCGTAAAGCTCGTTCAGCCTCTGCACTGTTCTGCCCGCACGGTCACCGATCCAGTAGTTCTGGAAGTCGCCGAACGCAATGGCCAGCGCCCCGGATGCCACGGTAGGCACATACGGAGAAGTGTAGAGGTCATAGCCCAGGAGCTTATCCGGCTGGCCTGCCTGTACGGAAGGCTGCCACAGGTATGCGCCGTTGTTGTCCTTCAGCTTGCGCAGGAGGGACACGGTCGCATCGTTCATGAGGAACTTGGCGTTCCTGCGGTAAGGAGACTTCAGCGCATACACAAGGCTGATGACCTCGTCCACCGTAATCGCGGTCGCGCTTGCCGCCGTAACGCCCACAGTGCCGCCGTTTGCGGTAAAAATACCCGTAGGCTGGTTGGTGCCGGTACCCACGCAGAAAGCCTCTTCCTCGGCAGCACCGAAAGCACGGGAGAACTCATTGGCAATATACTCTTCCAGGTCGAACTCGGAATCCTGCAGAAGCTCCACGCTCACACGGATAAGATCCGTCAGCTTGAACGCATCGATCTGCTTCTGACCGAAGGTCGGATTGCTCTCGGTGAAAGCAGCGTTCTCGGCAGTCCAGGTTGCGGCGGAGTGACCGACAGCAACGGGGATCTTCCTGTCATGGTGTGTAGTGATGACCTTGGCAATAGAACGGATCACGTTCGCCTCGTCAAGACCTGTGATGATCTGACGCTCGAACTCCTCCGGCACAAGGTAGCCGCCGTCCGCGTCGGTGCTTTCGGAAAGCACGTTGTGGATGGGAGCCTTGCCGCGAAGGTGTCTGCCGAAGTCCTCCTTATAGGCATTGGACGCACGACCCTTCTTCTCATCGGCATTACCGGGCTTCTCCGGCATTCCGGTGAGAGGCTTGCCCACGGGCTTGTTCAGTTCCGCTTCGATTGCATCCTTACGCTCCATGCGGCGGATCTCATTGGAAAGGTCGTTCAGATCCTGCTCCATAGCGGAATAGGTGGCGTCATCCTCTGCGGACAGAACGCCCTTGTCGTTCCTGTGGGTATCGAGGAAACCCTCCATCGTGTTCCACAGCTTTGCTCTCTTCTCACGCATTTCGATAATAGTCATGATGATTTACCTCCGTTAAATAAAGTTTTTGATGGTGTTGAGGCGGGCTTTCAGTTCATCGACCGAACGTCCCGCCGGTATGTCCGTCTGTGCTTCTGGCGTAACATCAGCTTTCTGCACAGTCTTTGCCTTGGCGCTGATCTTGTTCATCAGTGCCGCCTGTACGGTCTTCCTTGAAAACGCATAGGCGGGGATAGCGATCTCGGCAACTTTCTCATCTTCGAGAATGCCGTCCGCAAAGCCCAGCTCCACGGCCTTGTTTGCGTTCATCCAGGTTTCCGCATCCATGAGGTGGGACAGCTTTGCTCTCGACAGGCTCGTCTTGATCTCATAGGCATTGATGATGCTCTCCTTGACCTCGTCCAGCATCTCGATGGCTTTCTGCATGTCCTCATGGTCGCCCATAGCGATGGTCGCGGGATTATGGATCATCATCAGCGCCGTGGGAGCCATCAGCACCTCGGTTCCCGCCATAGCGATGACTGACGCTGCCGATGCCGCGATGCCATCGATCTTGACGGTCACGTCCCCGCGATAATCCATCAGCATGGTGTATATCTGGCTTGCCGCAATGCAGTCGCCACCGGGCGAGTTGATCCACACGGTCACGGGACCGCTCCCGGCGAACAGCTCCTCCTTAAACTGCGCTGGCGTGATGTCATCATCGAACCAACTCTCCTCTGCAATCGTGCCGTACAGTTCAAGCACCCTTGCCTCGGTTCCGCCTTCGTCCGCCTGGTTCTTCCACGCCCAGAACTTCTTCGTCTGACTCATTGGCTTCTTCCTCCTTCCCTTCGTCAGTAGTTGTATCTGCAAAAGCGCCCGCCTTGTTAAGCGGGAGCATATTGCCGTTTACCAGGTAGAGATCACCGCCGTCCTCTGCCGGGATGCGGTCAAGGTTTTCCAACTCCCGGATGTCGTTTGCGCTCATCCAGCCGTTCTGCCTTGCCGTGGCGTATCCGCTCATGCGGCTCTGGTAATCTCCACGGAGCAGTCCTTCCACGTTGAATTTCACGAAGTAGGTCTTCTTCTCCTCGGATGAAAGAAGCGTCCGCTGTATGGACTGCTCCCATCTGACCACCCAGGGATCAAGCGTGTACTTCACGAACTCAAGGGATTGCTGCTCTATATTGGAAAAGCTCGACTTCTCAAGGTCGCCCACCATATGCGGCGGTACCCGGAATATCCTCGCTATTTCGTTGATCTGGAACTTCCTCGTTTCCAAAAACTGCGCCTGCTCCGGTGAGATAGAGATGGGCGTGTATTTAAGCCCCTCCTCCAGCACGGCGATCTTGTTGCTGTTCGCCGACCCTCCGAACTGGCTCATCCACGACTCACGCACCCGCTGTGGGTCCTTGATCGTGCCGGGATGCTCCAACACACCGCTCGGTGCCGCGCCGTTGGCAAAGAACTTGCTGCCGTATTCCTCTGTGGCTATCGCAAGCCCTATGGCGTTCTTTGCCATCGCAATCGGCGAGTATCCTACCAGACCGTCAAAGCCGAGTCCGGGGATATGCAGCACATCGGAGGGATGGAGCGTAACCGTATAGGTGTTGTCTTTCGGAAGCTCGTCCTGGGATTTCTGATAGGTGTAATAAAGCTGTCCTGTCTCATCCCTGCTGACGGTCATCTTATTCGGCATCAGCGGATACAGCGCCACAACTTCGCCCTTGCCATTGCGGATGATCTGCGCATAGGCGTTTCCCCACAATAAAAGATGAGTCATCAGTGTTTCCCTGAACACGAATGAACTCATCTCCGGGTTCGGCTCGTCATGGAGCAGAAGGTATAACGGATGGTCAAGCGCCTTTTCCTTGCCGCCGTCATCCTTGTAGCGGTACATATGGAGCGGCAGTCCTGCGATTGCCTCCGACAGGATACGCACACAGGCATACACCGCCGTCATCTGCATGGCGCTACGCTCGGTCACCACCTTGCCGGACGAGCTGCCGCCCATGTAAAAGGCATACCTCGAACCGACCGTGCTGTCGGTGGGTTTATCCCTTGATCGAAACAAACCGCTGAATATTCCCATATCTCATCACGCTCCTTCCTCATATAAACAAAATCCCACGGGAGTCATACACGCTCTCGTGAGATTCGTTGCCGCACCGGATCGCCCGGTCGAGTGCCATGATGGTCGCAATCGCGCCATCGATCTTTTCTGTCGATTTTTCCTTGTCCGCCTTGATGTTCCCGGCGGGATCGGTGCGGATATAGATGTTGTCCATCATCCACCGCAGGACGGGATGCCCGCCGTGCGCGATCTGCTCCTCCAAGGTCAGCTTCATCAGCTCCTTGGTCGGCGGGGACATATCCTTGAAGCCCTGTCCGAACGGAACAACCGTGAAGCCCATGCCCTCAAGGTTCTGCACCATCTGCACCGCTCCCCAGCGGTCGAACGCAATCTCCCGGATGTTGAACCGCTCACCCAGCCGTTCGATGAATTTCTCAATATATCCGTAGTGAACCACATTTCCCTCCGTGGTCATAAGAAGTCCCTGCCGTTCCCACAGGTCGTAGGGGACATGATCCCGCTTCACACGAAGGTCGATAGTCTCTTCCGGTATCCAGAAGAACGGGAGGATGCTGTATTTATCCTCCTCATCCTGCGGAGGGAACACCAGCACGAATGCCGTGATATCCGTGGTACTTGAAAGGTCAAGACCGCCGTAGCAGACGCGCCCTTCCAGATCGTCCTCGGAAACAGGGAACGCACAGGCGTCCCACTTGTCCATCGGCATCCAGCGTACCGACTGCTTCACCCATTGATTGAGCCTTAACTGCCGGAAAGCATTCTCCTCGCCCGGATTCTGCTGCGCGGAATCACACGCCGCCTTTACCTTGTCGATGCCTACCGTGATGCCAAGGCTCGGATTGGCTTTCTTCCAGACCTCCGGGTCCGTCCAGTCCTCGTCCTCCGCCGCACCGTAGATAACGGAATAGAAAGTCGGATCGACCTTCCGTCCTGCCTGAATGTCCAGGGCTTTCTGATGCACCTCATAGCAGATGGAATTCGTATCGTTCCCCGCCGTGGTGATCAGGAAATAAAGCGGCTGCATCCTCGCATCACCGGAACCCTGCAGCATGACGTCAAACAGCTTTCTGTTCGGCTGCGTATGCAGCTCATCGAAGATAACGCCGTGGGTATTGAAACCGTGCTTGTTCGCCACATCCGCTGACAACACCTGGTAGGAACTGTTGGTGGGCAGATATGTTATCTTTTTCTGCGACTCCAGTATCTTTACCCGCTTGGCGAGAGCCGGACAGAACCGCACCATGTCCACAGCGACATCAAACACGATCTTCGCCTGGTTTCGGTCTGCGGCACAGCCGTACACCTCGGCGCGTTCCTCACCGTCTCCGCAGAGGAGAAGCAGAGCCACCGCAGCCGCAAGTTCGCTCTTGCCCTGTTTCTTCGGTATCTCGATATACGCCGTGTTGAACTGGCGGTAACCGTTAGATTTCAGAACGCCGAACAGATCGCGGATGATCTGCTCCTGCCAGTCGATCAGTTTAAAGGGTTTTCCCGCCCATGTGCCTTTAGTGTGACAGAGCGACTCAATGAACATGACCGCATAATCCGCAGCCTCCTTGTCATAGTGGGAGGTCTTCGCCATAAGCTGTGTCGGTTTGTATTTCTTCAGTTTTCTCGTAATGCTCACCTCCCGAATGGCATAAAAATGACCTGCCAATGGCAAGCCGTCCTCAAATCTATCTATACGAGAGACAGAGCCTTGCGGCTCGTCCCTTGGGTGTTTTCCTTACTGTATCTTACTGCTGCATCGCCCAGGCGATTGCGTGGCCGTCATCCTCGAACTCGACCTCGCTTGCTGCGTAAAGCCCGATGGCGATTTCGCAGTCGTGCTTTTCCTCGTCATCGAGGTATTCGTAGACCGCTCCGAAGTAGCAGGGCTTGTTCTGCCCGTTGTAGAAGTATCCGGCAAGCAGCACCTTGTCTCCAAAGTTCAGCACCTTGCTCCAGCGGCATTCCAAATCCTCCGGCGTGGTGGGGTTCGGCAGTCTGTAGGTTCTCATCGCTTCATTGATCGTCATTTTCGTATCCTCCGTTTGCTTTGTTTTCCCTTTCGGTATGTACATATATCACTCTAAATGCACATAATAGCAAGTCATTTCTGTAGAAATCCGAGCCATAATCTACACAAGTATCCACCGCAGGAATTGTGTATTTCATTCCTGCGTATGACGGTGGATTGTTTCGATGATCTGCTCCTGCTCCTCGGCATCCACGCCGATGGACTGAAGCGCCTGCCTCGTTCCGCAGTCCGGGCAGATGAGCGTCTCGTTGTCCGTCCTCGAAAGAGCCGAAGCGCCGTGGTATGTTCTCCCGCACAGCGGGCAAACCGCCATCCTTATCACATTATCCTTCATAGCCGCATACCTCCCTGCATTTATCGTAAGCGTCAAGCAGAATGTTCTTGTCAAAGTAAAAGGTGTCGTACCCCTCAAGGCAGGTCCTCATGTAGAAACCGCTCGGAACGCCTATCGGACGCTCCTCGTGCATGATGTAGGCGAACGCCGTCACCGTCCTGCGCTTTCCCGTGCGGATGCCCTTGTACTTCAGCTTGATGTCCTTCTTGTAGTAGAAGGTGGGGAATCCCTCGTATCGGTCAAGAGCCGCCTCGTCCGACTCCTTTACCTCCCAGATCACCACGGGGACCGTGCCGCCCTCGCACTCCTCAATGGTAAGGTAGGAGCCAGTCTTGCTCCCTTTGAAAAGCAGTTCCCAGCCCGTGAGGTTTGCCGTGCCGAGGATCGTGGCGTTCGGGCAGCGCATCCGCATCTGCGGCACGTTGAGGTTGCTGCCGTAAGCGATGTAGTATCTCTTTGCCATAGTCGTTACCGTCCTTTCTGAAGGACTTAGGTTACTTGTCCTTCTACCACCTTAAGACCGCCGAAGCGGTCAGAAGGCAGGGCATTTAACCTAAGTCCTTCAAGCGGCGGCTCTGCCGTGCCTGAATGCCGTGTCCCCGGAAAGGTTGCGGGTAAGGAAGTCCCTCGCCGTTGCGAATTCCTCTCCGATGAATCCGAGGCGGAGGAGCCAGGTCCTCATGGCATATTTCGGATTCTCATTTTGCTGCGGTTTCGGGCTTGCCGTCCGCACATCCTTTGCCATCTGGCTGAGCGCGAGGCAAAGCTGGATGTAGCTTTTCAGCTGTCCCGCGTGTATGCCGCCCCTGCGCTCCGCTGTAGGCTCATCGAACTGGAAGAGCCGGAACTCGATGGTGCCCTTCGTGAAGGTCGCATGGTAGTTGAGCATATGGTAGCGGCTGTCGTTGTAGTGCTGCGTCCTGCCGTAGCTCGCTCCCTGCGAGGTGTACCAGATGTCCGCAAGCTGGCTCATGGTCTTGGGCTTTTTGCGGTTGACCGCCTGCAGGAAGTTCGGGTCCACCGTGCGGCAGTACCTGTCCATGCGGTAGCGGTCGAGCTTCAAAGCCTCGGCGATCAGTTCCTCGTGGCTTGCCATGATGTTGGCGAGGTTGCGGAGCGTCTGCGGCGTGTGCCCGTTCGCTCCGATGTGGATGTGTACCCCGCACCCCCGGCTGGCGTTGCTCTTTGCACCTGCGTGTCTAAGCTGTCTGCAAAGCTCCTGCAGGGTTTCGATGTCGCTGTAGGTTAGGATCGGCGTGACCATCTCGCATTTTTCATCGTCCGGCCCGCTGATGGAAACGTCCCTCTGGAATTTCCACTCTCTGCCTTCTGCGTCCCAAGCCGACCAGGTCATGTAACCGTTGCGGCCTGCCGTGTTTTCGTATCTGCCTGTTCCGAAGAAGTCGGCGGCAATCTTCGCTGCCTTGCTCCTCTTGATGCTGTTCATCTCGACCTCGACCCCGATGGTCTGGTTCTTCATCTCGGTAATCTGTCTCTCTGTCCTTGCATTCATGGTGTGTGCCTCCTTGAAAATCCTTTGTTTTCCGTGGGTTTCGTTCCCTTCGGTGTGTCTATATATCACTCTGAAGCACACTTATATCAAGTTATTTCTCGCCATAATGTACACGAATATCTGCCCGAAAAATCAGCGTGAATTGTGTAGTTTATGACCCGCCTGAGACCGCCTTGAGGAAGGGCTTCTCACCCTCGTACAGGACTGCCAAGGCAAGCCGGAACCCTGTCTGGAATCCGTCAATGAAGTAGCCCTCGGCGGTCATGCCCGTGATGGTTCCCTGCAGCCGTATCATCCGATCAAGCGTCGCCGTCCAGCATTGCCCTGAGTTTTTCTTCCTCCTTGACCAGTTCGGCGGCTGCTTTGCCAAATTCCGAATCACGGTCAAACTGCTTCTCGTTCGGCACGATGTTGCCGTAAAAGAGATCCGACAGAATCTTATTCGACACCCAAATCATCAACCTTTCTGACGATGTCTTCTCCATAGACCACGTTCAGCCCGCTGCCGTTGTCCCAACGCATGAGGAGGGAACCCGTATCGTCCACTCCGATGACCGTTCCCTTTGTGCCGACTGGAGGAGCCTGCACGTCATCCATCTGCACCAGCTCCACCTGGCATCCGACAGGGTACTGCTTTCGGACGCCCTCCACAATCTCTTTACTCGGAAACCTCATAGTCTGCACCTCCGTTCTTAAATGCCGAGGAACCCGTCAGGTTCTTCAGCAGAATTTTGCGCTCCGTCTTGTACTCTGCGCCTATGAATCCCAGCCGCAGAAGAAAGCAGCGGAATGCGTATTTCTCATTGTCGACTTCCTTTTCCGTAGCGGTCACCCGCTTGGCGCACCTTGCCATCTCGCAGAGCGCGGAGACAAGGTGCATATAAGCCTGTGCGGAATCGCCGTCCATCTGTGTGAACCAGGGGAAGGAAACCTTCTCGTCCGTCACCTCAATCGGAAGGCTGTCTGAACCGAGCGCCTTTTTGATGAGCGCCGCTTTTGAATCCACGATCCTCTGCAGGTTCTCAATGGCGGCATCCGAAAGGCTGTCCCTCGGAACCGCCACCGTAAGGTCTCGCCTGCCGGCTCGGTCGGTGCTTCTTGCTTCGCAAGAGGTGTCCACCGGACACCCGCACCCCTCCGTGGCCGCCTGTGCCGCGTTATCTTCAGTTTCGGATACTTCCCCGACCTGCGAATCCCCGCCGTCCTGCGGCTCACACTCAAAGCCTGCGGCGGCGATGGCTTCAAGCACCTGCTCGATTTCCTCGCTGTCCGCGCGGTCATCGAAAAGGATCGTCCCGTCCTTCGTGACCGTGAAGTAGTCGATCTCATAGTTGCAGGTCGGCATGAATTTGTATTCCGCCTTCGCTCCCGTGGTATCGGAGATGACCTTGACCAGTTCCTTGCGTCTTGCGCCTGTTACGTTGTACCTGATTTCCATGTGCGAAAACCTCCTTTGTTTTTGGTAGTATAGCCGATTGTAAAATAGCCCAAACAGGCATAAACAGCCGACTTTTTTTGGTTTGAACAACTGATTTTTCTCCGTTTAATGGTATAATTAAATTGCGAAAACATACTAAGAAACGGAGAAAAAGTCATGCGAAATAAAGTTGTGCAGTTATCATTATTCGACACTTACACAGATGTACTTGACAAGATGGAAGATCACAAGTCGGAACTTATAGAACTTCTTGAAAAGTACATTGACTTTGATGCTATTATCCCACAGCAGTTTTATTATTCATATTATTGCAGCTATGGAAGGAAACGCATCAATCCATTGGAAAGTTTCATTCGTGCTTTGTTTTTGCAAAAGCTTTTGGGAATGAAACAGAATAAGCAATTAATAACCTTACTGAAATTCTCAAAGGAACTCAGGGATTTCTGCGGTTTTGTCAAACTGCCTGACGAACCACAGATCACAAGATTCAAGCAGCAATTTTGCAACTATATAGAAATGATGTTCTACTCACTCGTTGATATTACGGAGCCTATTTGCAAAGAACTTAATGAAAAGAAATCTCAATATCTGATTTACGACACAACAGGCATTGAACCGAAAGTAAAGGAAAACAATCCGAAGTTCTTGAACACAAAACTTAAAGAGGCAAAGAATTTATCAAAAACAAATCCTTCACTTGACCCTTACAAATTTGTTTATGCACTTTTGCCGGAAGAAGCTGCTAAAGCTCCTATGGCTCGTCAGCAATATATCAACGGACATTACTGTTACTCCTACAAAGCCGGCATTATTACCGATGGTTTAGGAATTGTCAGACACATATCCTTTTTTGATGATGATTTCAGAACAAAACATCCTGAAATAGTTACACCAAAATCTGATAATCCCGACAAAGACAAGGAAGTCGGAGATAATGTTTCTTTAAAGCCTGTTTTATCGGATTTCTTTGGTATTCATCCGGATGCAAAATACACGACATTTCTCGGTGATTCTGCTTTTGATTCCTATGACACATATTCTATGCTCAAAGATGATTTTCATTTTTCAAGGGCTTGTATTCCTTTGAATCATAGAAATTCTAAATCCTCAGACACACATTACAACCAATTCGGAAACCCCGTTTGTCCCTTAGACGGTACACAGTTTACCTGTCTCGGTAAATCTGGCGGTAAAAACCGATCTTTGAGAATCAAATGGGTTTGTCACAAATCAACTCCACAAGGAAATAAAAGAATTTGTACCTGTGAGACTCCATGCACAGAATCTTCGTACGGAAAATGCACCTATACATATCCTGACAAGAATTTCAGAGATTGTCCGGGTATTCCCAGAAATACTGAGCATTGGGACAACCTTTACAAACACAGAGTTCTTGTTGAAAGAACCATCAACACTTTCAAGCTTCCTTTGGATTGGATGATCTGAGGTCTGTAAACACTTCAACTATCAAATCCGATTTATTCCTTGCTGGATGTATTCAGCTTGTTGGTGTTATCTTAGCAATAGCTATACACAAAACTAAGCTTTACAAAAGTGTCCGTAAACTTGTTTCTTCTATCGCTTAATTTTTTCTATATATCTGTTTTTTGACTGATCTTTAGATCGGTCTTTTTGTGTTGCCATCATCAGCTCTTCACTTCCGGTTTTGCTCCGCTTGATGGCTTTTTTCTTTTGCAGAAACTTTATCTTATGGTTTTACAATCGCCTATTTTGGTAGTACATTAATCACTCTGAACCCCAGGAATATCAAGCGATTTCCGCACATTTCGGTGTAGAATAACTCACAACAAAAATTCCGGGAACTGTGCATAGTACACGATCCCCGAAAGCACAAAGCAGACGTTCGGCAAAGCCACGCCGTTGCCCCACATCTTATATTCCGCAGAGTCGGAATGCGGCTCCCTGATCCACTTGATGATCTGGTTTCTGGTCTTCGGCTTGGAGGATGTCCCCATGACCTTTCGGTGCGTCTCAAAGACATCTGTCCAGAAAGCGATATCCTCCTCGGTCGGTTCGTCCGTCCCAAGGCCGTCACACCACCAGTCAGGAAAGCCCTGCAGCCTCGCGCATTCGGTAGGCGTGAGTCTCCTCACGATGTAATACGGCTCCTCCGATACGGTCGGCGGGTCTTTATAATCTGTAGCGACCAGCGTGTCGGTAACCGTATCGTCCGTGAAATTTGTATGGAACGAATTCTTGCTGGAATGATACACAGGCTGCCCAACCGCCCCCGGCCCCTTCGCCACCATCGTAGGCTCGACTTCCTCCTCAACAGCGATCCCGAACTTGGCGTTCTGCCCCATATTATAGGTGGCGCGGTCGATACCGTAAGCGACGGCATGCTGTTCAGTGGCATTCAGCGTGAAGCTGACATCGTCCTCGGAATACCCGCAGCCCTGATGAGACGGTCTTGCGCCGTTGCCCTCAAGTGCCACGACGGCCATGCCGCCTTGGTTACAGGAGGGATTGCCGCCGTTGCCGTCAAGCGTCCGTGAGGTATCCGCCTCATAAAAACCGCTCTTAGGATTTTCGGACTTCATGGCGTTGGAATCCTTGGAGCAGATGCCATACACCTTGACCGCCAGTTCGTTGCACCTTGCCTCGCCGACATCATGGGTATTCAGCGTATTTGCCACATCGGACTTTTTCCACTGTTGCCCCTCCTCGGCAGAATGCGGACGGGTTCCTTTCACAAAAGGCACAAAGACGGTCTGGTCGTTGTTGCAGCCGAGCGTTGCCGACTTGTTGTCCTGTATCAGTGCGCCCTTGCCGCCGCCCTCACAGCCGGAGCGGATCTTCAGTGTTTTGGGTGTGTCCTCAACTACAAACGGCTGATTGTTGCCGCCCGTACCATAGGTGGACATCACCGTGGGAGCCACGTCGAGCGGTCCGGTGTATCTGGTGTCCTGGCTGTGGTTCTCATAGACCGCAGCCGGAACCGTTCCGGCACGGAGCGTAGGAGAAGTCTCCTCCTCATACCCGATGCCCCTGGAATCCGCCGAATGTTCCGTGCAAAAGCCCGCCGCTCCCATCACACAGGGAGGATGGTGCGCCTCGGCGCGGAGGGTACAAGTCACATCCTCCGTCACATCCATACGGTCGCCGCCCTGGTCGTTCAAGACCATAACGCCGTTCCTGCCCGTGGACATCCCGCAATTCTGGCCGAGGGTGGCCGCCTCATCAGAGACGGAACCGTTGTATCCGTCTATGCCGATGCCTGACGCATGAGCGCCTTCTTCAGCAGTTCCGGCAGCTCCTTCCCACGAGCGGAAGCCCTGCGGAGTATACCCAGACACGCCTTCTGACTCAAATAGTATTTTTCCGGCACTCCCGCCTGCAAAATCTGCGACAAGGTAGATACGTTTTCTGCGCTGGGGGACTCCCCAGTATTGAGCATCAAATACCCGCCATGCGAGACTGAAATCGTCTGCCACGATCTCTCCGGCGTTCGGCCACTTCGCAGGTCGAGCAGGATCAACCGCGTATCCTTTGACGGAACAGATCTCTTCGAGGACGGACTGGAAGTCCGCGCCCTTGTTTGAACTGAACGCGCCTGGGACGTTCTCCCAGACGATGTATCTCGGATATTTTCCATCGGTTGCACACCTCATTTCCTTTACGATTCGGACGGCTTCATAGAAAAGGCTCGAACGGGAGCCGTCCAGCCCCTCACGCTTTCCGGCCACGGACATGTCCTGGCAGGGTGAGCCGAAGGTGATGACATCCACGGGAGCAAGCTCACTGCCCTTAAGTGTGGACACGTCACCGTAGTGTTTCATAAACGGCAGCCGCTTCGTGGTCACCATAACGGGAAACGGCTCGATCTCCGAACTCCACACGGGAGTGATGCCGGAAATCAATCCGCCCAAAGGAAAACCGCCGGAGCCGTCAAACAGGCTGCCAAGCGTCAGTTTATTCATCAGGAACCTCCACCTCCTTCACGAGGTCGGAGTACATCATTTTTTCTCCGTTTCTTTCCACATAAATGTCAGCCGGATCAATGCCGTTCTCCACAGCCCTGCGGAGGATGACGGACGCATACTTCTCGTCAAGCTCCATCGTATGGCACACACGGTTCATCTGTTCGCATGCCATCATGGTGGAGCCGCTGCCGCCGAAAGTATCAATAACGATTGCATTCTCCTGCGAGGAATTCCCGATAGGGTATCCCAAAAGGTCAAGCGGCTTCGAGGTCGGATGGTTGGCATTGCGCTTCGGCTTGTCGTAGTTCCAGATGGTGGTCTGCTTGCGGTCTGCGTACCACGGATGCTTGCCGTTCTGCAGGAATCCGTAAAGCACCGGTTCGTGCTGCCACTGATAATCAGAGCGTCCAAGCACCAGGGAATTCTTCACCCAGATACACACGCCCGCCAGGTGGAACCCGGCGTCGATGAACGCCTTGCGGAAATTCAGTCCCTCGGTGTCCGCATGGAACACATAAGCCGCGCCGCCCTTCTCCAACACATCCGCCATACACTTGAACGCGGAGAACAGGAAGTTGTAAAACTCCTCGTCCTTCATGGAGTCGTTCTGTATGGTCAGTCCGCTGGAACTCTTGAAAGAGACTCCATACGGAGGATCGGTCACGATGAGGTTTGCCTTTTTGCCGTCCATCAAAAGAGTGACATCCCCGGCGTCCGTAGCGTCCCCGCACATCAGCCTGTGCCTGCCGACCGTCCAGATATCGCCCCGCTCAACGAAGGATGCTTTCTCCAAAGCGGCAGTCAGGTCAAAGTCATCATCCTTTGCCTCGCTCTCCGAATCGTCTGCGAACAGGTCAGCCAGTTCCTTTTCATCGAAGCCCGTGAGCATGGGATCAAAGTCCATGCCCTGCAGAGCCTCGATCTCAACACGCAGAAGTTCCTCGTCCCATCCGGCATCCATCGCCATGCGGTTGTCCGCAATGATATATGCTTTCTTCTGCGCCTCAGTCAGATGGTCGGCAAAGACACACGGTACTTCCGTGATTCCTTCCTCTTTCGCCGCAAGAATACGACCGTGGCCGGCGATAACGCCAAAGTCACGGTCGATGATGACGGGATTGATGAAGCCGAACTCCCGGAGGGAGGATCGCAGCTTGCTTATCTGTTCCGGGGAATGGGTACGTGCGTTATTCACATATGGTACCAATTTTGTAATCGGAACAAGCTGCATTTCAGTCGTTGTCTTCATATCGCACCAACCCCCATTCCGCAAATTTCTCAAAACCGCCGAGACCTTCGATGTATTTCCGTGCCGTCTCCACGATCTCTGCATACGGCACACCGCCGACCTTCTCGTCTCCGATGGAGCAGGAAAGCTCCACGGGCTTGCCTGTTTCCTGTGCCTTGAGCCATGCCCAGATGTTCACAGACACGTCAGCCTTGGAGAGGTCTTTTCCATGCAGACCGCCGCCCGTGACAGAATCGCCCATATCAGAGCCGAGCTTCCTGTTGGTGGCTCCTGCGTCCACATCCGTGCCGCCCGTCCAGTCGCCGAGGGGATTAACCACGGCTTTCTTATAAATCTTCTTCAGCTGCTGTGTGTCGGCATTGCTCTGGCAGATGGTCAGGTTCTCGCCATCCAGGATATACTTGCCATCGGCGTGGTACGCTCTGTAAATATCGGCGGCAATCTTCGCCATCTTCTTCTGCTCATCCGTCACAGACACGCCCTTAAAGATGCCGTTGTCGCCGCAGCGGAACCCGTCGGACTGGTTTCTGGACAGGTGTCCGTCCTGCGACACTTCCTGGACGCTGATTTTTACATTTCCCGCAATTCGGCGGACAATGTCCGTAATCTCGCCCTTCGGAAGATGCACACTTGTTTCTGCGATAATGTGACACATCCCGTGGCCGAGCAGGACTTCCACGGCGATCTTCGGATTATCCTCTTTTCTGTATGCGGCATCCACAATGGCCCCGGCGATGCGGTCAGCCAGCTTGTCGGGATGCGCGGGATTTACTTTTTCAAACATATCATTATCCTTTCCTTGCTCTGAGCAGTCGTTCCATCAGGTCATCCTGCGGGGATACATCCCCGTAGTCAGTGCTGCAGTTCTCCTTCACAATCTGGAATATCTCGTTCCAGAGCCGCACCGCCTGGTTCATGTAGTTGATGCCGATGTTGATGAACGGCGACGGTATCGGTTTCTGAGTCGTCGGGTGCTTGGAGAGGAACCCCATGCGGTTCGTCATCTCCTCGCACTGAATCCACCTTGCGCTGCACATGGCGTACCGCTCCAAAAGCTGCGGGGACACCTTTGCGGCGCACCCGACTTTCTGCAGCCACTCCCATGTTTCCTTGTAGATCTCCTCCGCCTGCAGGGTACTTCCGTCCCGCTGCTCGGCTGACAGGAAATCATGCGGCTTTGGCATATCGACACCCTCGACTTCGGGAATATCAAGCACTTCCAGCCTGCGCCCGCCCGGATTGCCGTTCTCGGCTTTCTCCCTGACAGCGGATTTCTTCCTTCCCGCACCGGGTCTCGCACCGCCGCGACCGCCTGTGTTGTTGGATTTTGTCGGCATTTTCACACCTCCTTCCGCACAAAAATGAAGCAGCCGGAACAGGCCGCCTTTAATTACCCTTTTGATTTCGCCTTTTTCGCACACGTGACCCCGCGCCGTTTTCCGCAGAAGCCCCTCGTAGAGATTTTTACCCCCTTACCCCTCCTGGTCGAAGCACCGTGTTTTTCCATTTACGATGTCACTCACATGATGTTGTGAAATAGAAAAGACACCTGCAATCTCTTTCTGCAAGTGTCCTTCCACGTACATTTTTCTTATTGTTTGCACATCATCATGCGTCAGTTTGGATGCTGCTGCATTCTCCCCATGCCTCAAACAGACCGCTGTTCCATGCCTGATAGAATCATGGACATTCTCTTTTACTGTTCCCCAACAAAGATTTGACAACCTGTTGTCCAAGGGATTACCGTTCAAATGCCTGCAAACATAATCCTTCGGCTTTGTACCAACATAGGTACTGAGAATCAGTGTATGAACATAGAATGTATGCTGCTTGACTGGATGCCCCCTGTCTCGGAGATTCACTCTGAAATAACCTTGATGCAATCGCTTTGGTAAACAACGAAGCGATCCAGTCCGAACGGAATATATTTCTCCAGATTCATCTGCGTAGTAATCTGGAAAACCTGATATTTGCATCATCTCAAACTTCACCTCCAAGGTTAACGGTCGCCGCGCTCCTTGTGTACCTTTTCATGGCAGGAACGGCAAAGACTCATCAGGTTTGACTCGTCATGCGTACCACCTTCCGACAGCGGAACGATGTGGTGGACTTCCTCCACGGCAACATACCGTCCTTCCTTCATGCACATCTCACAGAGAGGATGCTTGCTTGCATAACGATGGCGGATGCGTGTCCAGGCACGTCCATAACGCTTGCCCGGTGAATAGCCACGCTGGAACTTCTCATAGTGCTGTTCCATTGTCTTTGCGTGTTCCTCACAGTAAACGCCATCCGTAAGGTTCGGACATCCTGGGTAGCGGCAGGGACGCTTTGGTTTTCTTGGCATTGCGCCACCTCGCTTTCCGGGCATAAAGAAAGCCCTGCAGGATCGCTCCCGCAAGGCTCCCTGTGGTCTGCCCACATTCTCATGCTATAAGTATAGCACGGGTAATCGGAAACATCGTCCACGATATTACTCATGCCTTTCCGAACAGCAGCGTGACCAGATGGTTCAAAGCGCGGTTCTTCTTGTTGTAGGCGGAGGAACGCTCGATGTGGAAATGGTCGCAGATGTCATAGATGGCGTTCGCACCATACTCGTTGTCCTCGCCGTAGATGGTTTCCAGCACATACCGCTCGTCCTCCGACAGTTCCTCCCAGGCGGGAACGAACCACGCCATGTACTCCGCCGCCTGCCTGTAGCGTTCCTTCAGAACATCGATCTCCTCAATGCCCTTGATGATCCTGTCCTCCGCCGCATGGAGATTGCGAGTATGCGGCATCCCGTCATAGCGGACGCCTCCGACGCTTGACATCTTGTCGTAAGCCTCCTTGATCTCGTCATCGGTGTGTTCAATGATGAACTTCATGCTGCTGAAGTCCTTCAGCGCCGCCACCGCACCGGCTCTTTTGTCCAGATACTTCCAAACTACATTCATGGTGTCTACCTCCGAATAAGAAATTGTTGTTTCCCTCGGATTGGCCATGATTGTCTCCATAGGTTGTCATTGATGCCGTCTCACAGCTGAAGGTCAGCTTTCACGGCTTCGATCAACGCAGATTGTGTGCTGTCCTTATCAGACAGGGCTTTCATGATCCGTCCGTCAATCGTGTCCTCGGCGATGATGTGCTGCACCACCACCGTCCCGGCTGTCTGTCCCTGCCGCCACAGCCTTGCGATAGTCTGCTGGTACAGTTCCAGACTCCAGGTAAGACCGAACCATACGATGGTGCTTCCGCCGCTCTGCAGGTTCAGCCCGTGCCCCGCCGATGCCGGATGGATAAGGGCAACGGCCAGCTCCCCGGCATTCCATTTGCTGATACTGGCATCCGTATCCAATCTGGCAAAGGGAACCTTGATTTCCACAAGCCTCGCCGTGATCCGCTCAAGGTCGTGCTTGTACCAGTACGCCACAAGCAGCGGTTTGCCGTTCGCCGCCTCGATGATGTCCTCCAAGGCGTCCAGCTTGCGGTCATGGATCTTCACCGCCGACTCGTCATCGGAATAGACCGCTCCGTTCGCCATCTGGGAGAGCTTGTTTGACAGCGCGGCGGCATTGGCGGCTGTCACCTCGCCCTCCGGCAGCTGAAGGATCAGTTCGGCTTTCATGTCCTCATACCGTTTCCGCTCATCCTCCGACAGATACACCGTATGCCTTGAACTGACCAGTTCCGGCATTTTCAGATGGTCGGTGGACTTCATGGAAATCGTGATGTCGGATATTTTGCCGTTTATCTGCTTCTCGGCGTCGGGCAGAGGCTTGTAGCTGTAGACGATAGGACCGTTGACCTTATCCGGCTTGAAATATGCCGTGCGGTACTGCCCGATGAACCGTCCGAGCCGCTGTCCCATGTCAAGCAGCCGGAACTCTGCCCATAGATCCATCAGACCGTTGCTGCTCGGCGTTCCCGTAAGCCCCACGATGCGCTTCACCCTCGGTCTGACTTTCATAAGGCTTCTGAACCTTTTCGCCTGGTGGTTTTTGAAGGACGAAAGCTCATCTATCACCACCATATCGAAGTCAAAAGGAATGCCGCTTTTCTCAATCAGCCACTGCACGTTCTCTCGGTTGATGATGTAAATGTCCGCCTGTTTACGCAGGGCTTCCAGACGCTCCTTTTCCGTACCGACCGCCACGGAATACCGAAGGTCGCTCAGATGCTCCCATTTCTCGACCTCCGCAGACCAGGTGAACCTTGCCACTCGCAGGGGAGCCACCACAAGCACCTTATGCACCTCGAAGAAATCAAACAGGAGGTCGTTCAGTGCCGTCAGCGTGATGCTCGTCTTGCCTCAACCCAAGCCCATATCCAACAGGATTGCGGCTATCGGATTTTTCTCGATATAGTCAATCGCATAGCTTTGATAATTATGTGGTATGAACTTCATTCGGCATCACCTCCAATCTCCCGCAGGATTATTTCTATCTGATCCACGCCGTCGAGGACATACACCTTGAACCCCAGCCGCCGCAGGCGCCTGTGCCGTGATAGCTGTAAGGGTCTTGGTTCCTCGCCCGGTGCTTTCACCTCGACAAACCCAATGCAGCCACCCCGCATCAGCACCATGCGGTCGGGCATCCCGTCAAATCCGGGAGAGGTAAGTTTCGGTGCGATGCCGCCTGCCGCTTTCACGGCTTTTACAAGTTTCTGTTCAATCTGTCTCTCCCGCATATTCCCTCCATAACTCCTCGAACGCCTCCACCGCTCCGCTGCAGGCGCCGATGCGTCCAAGGTATCGTGCGATAATGTCGTGTTCCGCCAGGATCGGGAACTCGAAGTCGTGAAGCATATCCCTGACGAAGTCTCCGCATGGCGTGGCGTCCATCTCGAATTTCCTCGCCCAATTGAAGAACGGGCTGGGATTGTCATTGATCTCCCGTGTCAGTTCAATGCGGTACTTCCAGTTCAGGTCCTTCGGATTCACGGGCTGGTATCCGGCAAGCAGCATGGCATCCTTGAACTCATTGTTCGTGAGGTAAATGCCCGTGTCATGTTCCAGCAGGTGCTTCATCCCATAACTCGTGTGTCCGTGGAGTATCTTTTTCCCGGTGCGGATATTCTTCCTGATCCAACCGTCAACAGCCGATATGTCCTCATCACCGTGTTCCGTGATAAGCGCCTCATCAATGAATCCGTTCTCATTCGTATAAGGTCTTCCGTTTCTGATCATTTCCGTTTTCTCCTTTCAGAAGTTGTCCCGTCCAGCACTTGTCCGCAGAGCCTGTCCACAGTAAAAACCCTTGATGTGACTGCGTTTTCGCCGTTTCTGCGGACAAGTGGACGAAAAAATCCTTTACGCGCGAAACGTGCGCGTTCGCCTGTATGCAGGACGGGATTTGTAATTTGAAAATCTATGTTTTTGTCTTTTATAGATTTTTCTGTCCAGTTGTCCACGGACTTGCAGAAAACCCTTGTGCTGACTGCATTTGTGAGCCGTGGACAACGCCCGGACAGGCGATGGACGGATTAAGTTGTCCTCGTATATACACGCTGTCGCCCATAGATGGGGAGCATCTGCCGCGCTCCGCACTTCTCCCATCCCTCGATCCGCACCATGATGGCAGATATGGCGTATGAGTCGGAGGGACGCATCTCCTCCTTGCTCTTGCCGAAGCACTCGCACCAGATCTCGATGTTGCTCACGGTCTGACGCTTCACGGTGCCCGTGGGTCTGGTCGGATCGTCAATGTCGCGGATGTACTCCCTGCGCCTGTAATAGTCCATGTTGTCCCAATTGTCGGGGAGAAGCATATCGAGGTAGTTCCGCACGATGCCCTCACGGTCATCCTGCTCCATCGCCTCGCGCTGCTCCTGCTTGGCAAATGCCTCAAGGTCGGCGTCGAGATACAGCTTTTCTCCCGCCTTGGCAATCTCGGCGACCTCCGCCCATATCTGCTGAACCACCTCCTCGGTCATGTCCCAGGGCTTGTATTTTCCCTGGCCCGTGACCTTGACGTTCCAGAACCTGCGGTTGCCAGTGATGTCGCGGAGATACCCGTTCTCACTGTTGGTCGTTCCGAAGAACACGCACTGCCTCGGATGCGGAGTCACCCTCCGCCCGAAACTGGCGCGGTACTTATCGTCCTGACGGGAAATAAAGGCTTTGACCTTGTCGATGTCCGCTTTCTTCATGCCCGCAAGCTCGCCGATTTCCAGAATCCAGTACCCCTGCAGCTTCTCAGCGGCGGTCTTGTCATTCATGTCCGATAGCGCAAGGCTGTCTGAGAACCAGTCCCCGCCGAGACAGGAAATCAGGGTGCTTTTGCCGATACCCTGCGCTCCGTTCAAAACGATCATAGTGTCGAACTTGATGCCGGGATAATGCACCCTCATGTAAGCCGCACACAGCGACTTCCTCGTGACCGCTCTGACATAACGGTTGTCCTCCGCACCGAGATAATCGATCAGCACGGTCTCCGCCCGTTTGACCTTATCCCAGGGAGGAAGGGACTCGAACATCTCCCGGATAGGATGATAGGAACGGTCGTCCGTCACCTTGGTGACAGCGATGCGGTAGTTGCGCTCCGAGAATGAGCCGTAGTGGGAATCCACGAAACTGATAAGCTGCGCGTCATCCGCATCGCGCCAGAACCTCGCCGGGTGCTTCCACGGCACCTCACCCTTGATCTCCATGCCGTCAGCCAGCTGATTAAACACGATGCCCTTGAGGTTGGGATCGTTCTCCATGATCAGGGTAATGTTATGCAGGGAATTCTTCAGCATTGTGGAACGAGGCTCATACTCCAGTTTCTTCTTCCAGGAATCGTCCTCGTCCGTGATATCAAAGTCCGTCTCCGCCTCCTGCTGTTTTTTCTCAAGGATCAGCATCTTGACCTTTTCGTCCTTGCTGGCAAAATCCGCCATCGTACGGAACGACTTCTTCTCGTCTTCATCACCAAACAGATGGATACGGACGATATCAAACGCGCTGCACAGCTTCAGATATGCCGGGTCCTTGGCATGGTGGCTGTATACGAACTTGCCGCCCTCCTTGATCTCCACGCCCGGCTGGCTGCTCGACTCCTTAAAGCGGTAACGGGTGCCGTCCACTGAAAGCTCGTAGACATCGCCAAGGAACTCATCAATGGCAAGGCTGACGGGGAAGTAAGCGTTATTGAACACGCCGACGATGCCGTCCTTCTCCAGAGGGTCCGCCTGCTTCTTGTCGCTGATGCCCTTTGCCTCGCTCTCCCTGGTTGACGTAGGTAGCCTTGCCGGGTCAGTCCACTCAGAATGCGCCGACAAAATCTCGTCCGGGTCAAGCCAGTCGCCGTCGGTCACGAGATACAGATATTCTCCGTTTGACGGCGTACTCGGCCAGTACATCATCTGGTTCGGAAGGTAGGAGCATTCGTCAAACATATCGATACCCAGCTCCTCCGCCACATATCTTGAGATGGCGACATATTCCTCCGCCGTTACATCCCTTGTAAGAGGAATCAGTATCCTGACCCTCGGAGAGTCCGGCACATGACCGTGCGTGGAGTACAGGCAGGAGCGGTATTTCATTTTGGCTTTGTAATCGTCCACGAACTCTGCTGTGACCCTGTCGCCGTCCAGGTTGATCATGGAACGGCTCGCCACGTTCTGCAAAAGGCGTCTGCCGCCCGTAAGGGCTCCGCAGACAAAACCGCCGTGGTCTTTTGCCGTCTCACGCTCTTTTGACTTCATCTTTGCATATTCCTCCACCGACTCCGGCGTCCGGATGGTGGTCTTCAGCCTCTCGCACAGGTCATCGAAGGTCGTGGTCTTGTTCGACCATTTCTTCGCATGGCTGCTGTGACCGTAGGCAATCGGTAAATCACGCATGCTGTACCTCCTCCATCTTGTATTCCTTTGAACTGTAGGCTGCGGGATCGTTGCGCTGCTTTCCCTTGCGGTAAGGCGAAATCCACACCCGCTTGCCCGATTTGTAATTTCTCCAATGTCCGATGACTCCCCAGCAGGGACAGGTCATCTCACGATGAGCCTTTGTGTAATCTGCAAACTCCTCCTGGGATATCCGCAGCACCTTAACCGCCTTGACGATACGTCTGCGTCCTTTGCCCTTGCGCTTTTTCTTGGTTGGCTGCGGATCAACGGTCATCTGTTTTCTGGTTTCCAAGAACACCTCCGGGCGGTCATAAAGCGCCTTTTGGATCAGCAGATACTCCATCTTCGTGTAGCGAAAATACTCGACAAGGTACTCATCCTGCAGAAGGTCATAATCCTTGACCCACATCGGACGCTGGTATGTCCCGGTGTTGTATCTTCCATCGTCGGTGTCCGTCCTGAAAGTCCCCATGCTCACGACCACATCCGGCACATTACCGTTTCCGAAGAAGAAATAAGCGTCCAGAATGGGAGTCAGCGTCATGGTGGCGTGGTCGCCCCGCTTGACCTGCTTATCCTTCATGATCGTTTTTCTGAAAAGGATGTAGTTGCTGTGTATGCCGTCAGCACCTGTCATCTGAAGCACGAACTCCTCCAGCGCCGGACTCATCATCAGGTCGGAGCCTCCGTACTTCATGGTTTCGATCTGAGGGAGCATATCGTTGCACTCCTGTTCGGTCAGCTTCACCGTATCGAACAGGGAGCGGTTGACTGGTCTACTCCAGATCCGGCACCATTCGTCTATACGGGGATCGTCTTCGCTGAAGGACTGCTGATCGTTGAACATAAGACATTTATCCAATTCCATTGATCTGCTCCTCCTCCAGCTCCTCCGAAAAACGGCGGATCTTCTTTTTCATCCTTTCCGCCTTGTCAATCTCCTCACGCATCCCGGCAGATATCCTGTTGCCAAACACCCACACCTCGTCACATTTGCCGAGCAGCACGCCGCCCATAAAAAGCGCAAGATTACGTTCCGTATCCTCGGACATGAACTGCGGGAAGAGCAGGTGGGGAGCAATCGGGATAGCCCTCTTGACCACCGCAAAGCGGCTGTAGTTCCTCGCCCTGCAGGTGTTCTTTTCCACGTCCCCGGCATAAGGGGAGCAGATATACACGAGAGGACGATAGTTCGCCGCCTTTCTCGCGGCGCGTTCCTCCTGCTCGATCTTCATCAGTGCCTCGTAAGTGGTGGGATCGTAGTATCCCTCGCTGTTGTACTTCATTTCATCCATTCGTCATCTACCTCCAATTTGCAATAAAGCCTGTAGTTACTGTCTGCCCGCTTATAGAGCGACTTTTGTTCCGTCACGCTGTATGTGACAAACCTGCTGCCGTACTCCCAATCTGGCGGCACGCCGGAAAAGCCGTCTCCCGTTTCCATTTGCGCCTGCAAAAAAGCCCGGAGAAGAAACAGGTAACGGCCGAGAGCCGCCCTGTCATCCCCGGTGCAGTAACGCTTTATCAGCGGGAAGAGCTTCCTTGCGTGTTTCTGGAGGCATGGGAAATACACAGGGACGTTGATCGTCATGTGTCCGTTCTCGTAGCGAATCTCCAATACATCCATCTGATAGTCCTCCTTCCGTGAATCGTAAGGAGCCATTGCCCCTTCAAGTCACAGTCAAAGAAAAAAGGCGGGATTTTAACCCCGCCCGAAAAAAACTATCAGTCTTTTTTATAAAAATCAGTCTCATACCCGTCCGCACGGAGCAATAAGCCCTCCGCCCAGGGCGGCGTCCGTCCCATCTGTTCGCATACGGCGTCAAGCGACATCCGCTTGTCCGCCTCTATGATCAGTTCGTCATGTACATGGGCAACGATGCTGCAGCACCGCAGCGTTTTCATGGCATACATGAGGATGTCCCTGGAGATCGCCTGTACGATGTTCTCCACGAACTTGGGACCGTAGCTTTCCAGCCGCTCCCACTTCTTTGTCCCGCCAACGCCCATGTAGGTCACGCAGTCACCGCCGAACTGGTTCTCGCCGATCCTCGGCTTTACATAGGCAAGCTGTCTGCCGGACGGGAGCGTGATAAACAGCATCCCGCTCCTCCATGCAAAACGGATATCCTTTACTCTTGTGGGGACGTGTTCACGGACGGTCTTCGTGACCGCACGGTCGACATCCCACCAGAACTCCACGATCTTCGGATTCGCCGACCGCCATGCATCCACCAGCGGTTTCAGTTCATCCTCCTTCATACCTGCCTCAAGTGCGCCCATCGCTTTCAGCGCGCCAACCGAGCCGCCGTATCCACAGGACAGTTCACACTGCTTGCCCTTCTGGCGCAGCTCACCGTTCTCGCCATGTTTGACTACCTTGCAGTGGAACATCCTCTCCGCCGTGGCACAGTAAATGTCGCCGCCCTCGGCAAAGGTCTGCATCCGCCACTGCTCCCCGGCAAGCCAGGACAGCACACGGGCTTCGATAGCGGAAAAGTCCGATACGATGAACTTGTATCCCGGCTTTGGTACGAACGCCGTGCGGATCAGTTCCGACAATACCTCCGGCACATTTTCATAAAGCAGTTCCAAAGCCTCGTAATCACCGCACTTCACAAGGGAGCGGGCTTGTGCCAAATCGGGGATATGGTTCTGAGGCAGATTCTGCAGCTGAACAATGCGCCCCGCGAATCTGCCCGTCCTGTTGGCCCCATAAAAGGCAAACATCCCACGGCACCTGTTATCGGTGCAAACAGAATTCTGCATTGCCTGGTATTTCTTCACGGAGGACTTGGCAAGCTGCTGCCGGAGTGTCAGCACCTTCGCCAATTTGGGAGAAGCAGTCTTAAGCATGGCGGCGACTTCCTTCTTTCCGAGGGAGTCCACCTCCATGCCGTTCTCCGCAAGCCACTGCTTCATCTGCACCACGGAGTTGGGATTCTCAAGGTCAGTCAGTTCCTGCATGGCCTCTGCCAGCTCACCCTTTGAGCGTTCGTCAAAGTTAATGGCGTTCGTGACCACGTCCATATCCAGCATGATGCCCCGGTCGTTGATCTCCTGGTCGATGTGGAACTCATCCCACACAAAATCCGGCACAGGATAATTGGCAAGCCGCTTCTGGATTGCCATCTCCGTTTCCACGTCGCGCTTATTGTATTTCTTGAACATTTCCCACTTATCGGGATCGTGGACAGGGAGGTTCCTTGTCCTGCCGCCGTTCGCCTTGGTCGGCTTGCAGGGAACGCAGAAGTAACGGATCAGGTCTTTACCTTCTTTCAGCTTCTGTTCCTCAAGGCCGAGAACGGCGCCAACCGACTCAAGCGAACGGGGAAGCCCCATGTATGCCGACCAGATCATGGAACAGCGCCAGCTTTCTGGATTTAAGAATCTCGCCATCTCCGTGGACAGTTCGTGGCGGTCGTGGAACGGATCGAGGCTTACGCCACAGTCGGCCAGATAGCGTGAGAGGCAGACGCGCTCGAACTGACAGTTGTAAGCCCACTTGGTAACGGCATCATCCGTAAGAGCATCAATGACCTCCTGCGGTATCTCCTCGCCGCAGGCAAGGTCGACCACTTCCACGGGACCGCCGTTCACGGAATAACCGAACAGCAATATCTCAAAATCGGGAGCCTCCGCATACTTGTAAACACCGCATTTCTGCAGGTCGTTACTGCTGTAGGTCTCCAAATCGATACTCAATGTTTTCATATGCACCATCCTTTTCAAAAGGGCGGCAAAGGTAACCCCTGCCGCCCCGTCCGCATTACTTGTCGCTTTTCTGATTGCGCTTGTTCCTATAGTACCGTCTCATCTGTTCTCGCTTCTCACGGAACGCCTCGTGTACGCTGACAAATACCAGCGCGGCGATCTCCGCAAGCAGCAAGATCACGAGCGCGGAACACAGGAAATTGAATACTTCACTAACCATCTTCATTTACCTCGTTATGTGGCAGACGGCGGTTTCCCGCCGCCCGCCGTTATTCAGGATCAGTCGAGGAAGTCCTCATCATCGTCCGCGAAATCATCCTCCGCACGGGTCTTGCCGCCGAGAGGCTCTCCGTCACGCATCTTCTGGAGGTTGTTCAGACCGCAGGCGATACCCTTGTTGCCGTTGGAGTTGAACGCATAGAAGTTGATGCTTGCGCGGCCATAAACGCCGGAGTAAACCTCGGAGTGGTCGATGATAGGCTGCCTGTCCGCATCCACGATGCCGGGAGCTGTGCCGGAGTTGGCGTTCACGAAGTAGCTGTTGGCATACGCCTCGTCATCGGGTCTCTCAAGGTCGCCGTCACGAAGAGGCGTCTTCAGAACGGAGAGCGCGGGTACGGTCTTTCCGTTGCCTTTCAGCTTGGACTCGCCCTCCTCATAGGCTGCCTGGATCGCGGCCTTGATCTTCTCGATGGTCTTGGTGTCGGACTTCGGGATGATGAGGCTCACGCTGTACTTCGGTGCGCCGCCGTTGATGCTCTTGGCCTCCCAGACATTCGCATAGCTCCATCTGGTATTGACTCCTGTGATAACCTTGGTGGGATTTACAAAATTCTTTGACATGGTATTGTCCTCCTTAATCTTCTTTGAAATCTTCTGCTGCCGTATTCATGACCGGACGCTTGTCCGTGATCGGCACTAATGTGGGTTTGCCCTGCGGCTTATAGGTAAGAGTGCCGAGCAGTTCTTCAAACCTGCCCTTGCCGAGCAGCTTGGTCATTGCCGTGATTCCCAGGATCTTGTGTTCATAGGGATCATATCCGGCATTCTGCACCGTCTGCGCGACGGCGTCATCGTTGGTGTACTTCCTGTTGGAGCGGCCTTCGACCACCTTCCAGTCCTGCCACTGCTTTCCCTGCAGCGCCGCCTGGAGTGCAAACTCCTTCACGTCACCCGCCCAGGAGATCAGTTCGTCAGCCCTTGCAAGAACAGCCTCAATCTCGGCATCCTCCAGATTGGCGGGAGGCTCGAAGTCGTAACGTGCAAGTTCCAGATTGTATTCAGCCCTTTTCCTGCAGATGGCTTTCACCTTGCAGAACTGGCAGTGTTCCCCGGCGCAGTATTCGCCCTCGCCCTTGGCTGCAAGCTCCGCAGTCGGTGCAAGCACCTCCTTCGCCCAGGTGAGCAGTTCCTCCTTGGAGATGGTGTATGTGCTGACGTTCTCGCGCCTCGGCTGGAAGATGGTCATGGATACCGTGTCGATATCGTAGATCCCGTCAAACAGCGCCAGCGCGCCGAGCGCATAGCACATCATCTGCGGATTCCTTTCGGCTTCGACCACGATACCCACGCCGTACTTGAAGTCGATCACCGAGAGCGTCCCGTCCCCAACGATGACGCAGTCCCCAGTACCGAAGCCCTCCGGCACATATTCGGAGAAGTCAAGCCGCTGCTCCACCAGCACGATGGGATCGACGCATTTCTGCTTTGCCGCCTCGACCTGCTCCTGCACGAACTCCGCATAGGCATCCGAACAGTCCGCCATCTCCTCATCAAAATAGGTAAGGTTCTCGGTCGGGTCTTCGGCTTTCTGTCCCAGGGCTTTCAGCAGCTTGTACTCGCAGAGACTGTGAGCGTCCGTACCCTGCTGTGCGTACTCGCTTGCAGTATCCTTTACTCCGGCACAGGCCAGAGCGGAAGGCGGGCAAGCAAGCCACCTGTGTGCCGAAGATGCGGAAAGCACTGCGTGTTTCTTCTCACTCATCCCAGCACCTCCGCATCCGCAAGCAAAGCCGCATACTCCGTCTCCGGCACTTCCGACAGCCTGTCGGCGCCGTGCTTTGCAATAAGCGCCTTGACCTCCTCCGTGAACCCGGCTCTGGACTTCTCGGCAAGCACAGCCCTGACATCCGCAAGAGTGAGCTGCTTTTCCGGCTCTGCGGGCTTCTCAGGTTCCTTTGCGGGAGCGGTCTTTGCCGCCTTTGTCTTGCCCTTCGGCTTCTCTGCAGGTGTTTCCTGTGCCGCAGACGTTTCCTCGCCGCCGCTGAACATCTCGCGGAGCGTGTCGGAAATGCCGATCAGGATCTCACCGCAGTGACGCAGCTCATCAAGTTCTGCTGCAAGTTGACTCATTTTTGACATCCGTTTTTCCTCCTTCCTTGACCTCACTGATGTTCACGGATTCGACTGTCTGCCCCGGCGAGAGGAGATAGACCTGCTGGAAGTCCCCAAAGAGGAACCTCACGAGCCTTGCAGGGAGCTTCATATCCGCCCCGCGAAGCACGGCAGCTTTCTTTCCGTTCGGATCAGTGACATTGATGGTGATTCTGTGTTTCATTGCCATGTGTCACCTCGCTTTCTGTAAGGTCATCTGCCTTACAAGTCACAGTCAAAGAAAATGGGCGGGATATTAACCCCGCCCGGAAAAATCACATTTTTTCTTTCTGTTCCTCGATCCGGTCCATCGCTTTCTTCAGATGCTTGTTGATGTTCGGAATGCTTGTCCCCAGGATGTCCGCCGCCTCGGTCTGCGTGTGTCCCACGATCTTCACCAGACGGTAGACCTCCCTCTGGATGTCGGTCAGAAACCACAGGATGCGGTCAAGCATCTCCTTTTCGGTTTCGTCCTCGGTCTCCATGTAGGTGCAGGTCTCGGAGAAAATGCGGCTCTTGTCCAGCTTGTCCTCGTCACCGTCATCCCCGGCCATGTAATCAAAGGACAGGTTCCAGTTCGCCGGATACCGCTCTCCGGGATGCTCCGCCTCCCATCTCTTTTTCTCCGCTTTCTCTGCCTCAGTCAGCGGCGGGCGGCTGTTCTTGAGGTTGTTGTATACCTCTGCATCGTCCAGGGAATGCAGGACTTTGATGTCCGCCTCGGTCACGCCGTCCTCGCCCGGATGGAGGGTGACGCTTGTTCCGTCATTGAAGTTGAATGTGTAAGTGCCTCTCTTATCCCATTTTGTCTTCTTGGTTTTCATTGATTGTCCTTTCCCCTGATTCTTGGGAAAGGGCATCAGATACAGATAAAGGCCGGAGTGCCTCTGGAGCCGCTCCGACCTTACAGCCTGCAAAAGGGTATAAGGAAGAAAGGGTACTCCATATCGCACTTTCGCTGCCGCAGCAGCTTGTCCGATATATGTATCCTTTGCCCTTATACGTAATCAGGCATTGAAATATTTTGTTATGTAAAAGC
>JAFUYB010000078.1 GCA_017470735.1 Lachnospiraceae bacterium
CAGCGCATCCTGATTGCCAGTGATGTAGATGGTGTCCGTGAGGTTCTTGCCGCGTAGTTCGATATGGACGGGGTAGGTCTCTTCGCCGACATAACTCACCATGTTCTTGGCTCCGAAAACGATGTAGTCGTTCAGGGCTGCCGTCAGGCTGGGCATGAAGCCGTTGTAATGACCGTAGCCGGGAAAGGTGTGTACGGAGGTGACGGTGTTCTCGGGGAAATGGGACTTGTCTTTGAGAACTGCGCTGACACGCTCCCAGCCCGCTTTCCAATCGTCGCCCCAGTATTCAGGCCCGTCGTCAATCTCGCCCGACATCGACGTATAGATGAAGCGGGGAGCCTTGCGGTTCTTGAACTGGTGGTTTTCAATGTCCGTGGCCAATCGGTACTCGTCGTAGGCGCAGTTGGGCGAAATAGCGATGTAGTCGTCGAAGAGGTCGTCGGTAATCATCGCGTCGAGCACGAAAGACGCGCTCAGCGAATGGCCGATGCCGAGGGAGCGTCCCGACGTGCGATAGTGGGTTTTTACGTATGGCATCAGCTCATTCTTGACGAATTTCTTCAGGTCGGGCGATTTGCCGTAGTAGTAACCCTCCTTGAACAGCCCAGTGTTGCCATGCAGGGGCATGGGCAGGTAGTCGTGGTTGCGAAAATAGTTGATGTCCCAAAGGGTTGGTGAGCAGATGCCGACAATGATGAAACTCGTGCTTTTGCCGCCGTCGGGGTCGGGCTTGCAGGCGATGTTGAGCAGACAGTGAACGAGGTCGAACATCGTGCGGTCTTGTGCATCGAACACATAGATGACATCGTAGTAGGTCTGGTCAAAGTTCGGGTAGTTGTCGGGCGTGTAGATGAGCTGCTCGCCCCTCACAAGGTGGACACCTCCGACTATGAGAAGAAGGTGCAGGAAGAGATGGCAGCACAACAGACAGAGAAACAAGAACCTCAAAAACAGGAGAACATGGAACAACGGAAAGAACAGCAACAGGACAAATCCGAACAGATGCAGGGCAAACGTGGCTACCAGCCCATCGACGAGAGTAAAATCAACTGGCAGGAGCTGGAGGACAGATGGGGCGTAAAGCGGGACAACCTTGAAAAGTCCGGCGACCTTACGAAGATGCTCAACTATGGCAAGTCCGACTTGGTAAAGGTCAAACCGACCTTCGGCGGCGAATCATTCGAGCTGGACGCCCGCCTCTCCTTCAAGAAGGACGGTGAGGGAAACATCAGCCTCGTGCCGCACTTCATCCGCAAGGAGCAGAAGCTGGATGAGTACAAGGAACACAAATTCTCCGACAATGACCGGAAGAACCTCCGCGAAACGGGCAATCTCGGTAGGGTCGTGGACATTGTGGACAGGGAAACGGGCGAGATCATCCCCTCCTACATCAGCATCGACCGCAAGACGAATGAAATCACGGACATTCCGGCAAGCAGGGTGCGCATCCCGGAGCGCATCGGCAAGACGGAAATCACCACGCAGGAGCGGGACATGCTCCGCGCCGGACTGCCCGTACGCGACAAGCTCATCGAGCGCAACGACGGCAGAAAGTTCGTCACCACCCTGCAAGTGAACGTGGAGCAGCGCGGCGTGGAGTTCGTGCCGGGAACCGGCAAGTCGCCCCGTACCGCACAGACACAGGAAACCAAAGGCGACACATCGAAAAGTCAGGCGCAGGGCGGGGAAAATGCCGCACAGACCAAGAAGGAGCAACGCCGCAACACGTGGACGAACGAGGACGGCAGCATCCGCCCCATCAGCAAATGGAGCGGCGTGAGCTTCACCGACCAGCAGAAAGCCGACTATGTGGCGGGTAAAGCCGTGAAGCTGGAGAACGTGACCGACAAGCAGGGCTTCCATGCCACGATGTATATCAAGTTCAACCCGGAGAAGGGACGCCCGTACCGCTACGACACGAACCCTGACAATGCACAGCAGGTTGCTCCGTCCAACGAGAGCCGCACGCAGGTGGCGGTGAACAACGATGGCAAGACCAACGAGGCTACAAAGAATCTGAGAGAGCCGTTGCAGAAAGGTCAGACCAACCCGAAGGACGCCCGCCAGCAACAGCAGCAGGAGAAGCCGCAGAAGAAAACGGGCAAGGGCATGAAAATGTAATCCCGTGTCCGCCACTGAATCCAAAATAAAATCCAAAGTATCAACAAAAAAGAAGAAGACATGAAGACAATCATTGCAGAAAAGCCCTCCGTGGCACGTGAAATCGCCCGCATCGTGGGCGCGACAAAGAGAGAGGAAGGATATTTCGAGGGAGGCGGTTATGCCGTGACATGGGCATTCGGACACCTCGTTCAGCTTGCCATGCCCGACGGCTACGGCGTGCGCGGATTTGTCCGTGACAACCTCCCGATTATTCCCGACACATTCACGCTCGTCCCCCGTCAGGTCAGGACGGAGAAAGGTTACAAGCCCGACAGCGGCGTGGTGTCGCAGATAAAAGTCATCAAAAGACTGTTCGACACAAGCGAACATATCATCGTGGCGACCGATGCCGGACGCGAGGGAGAGCTTATCTTCCGCTACCTCTACCACTATACGGGTTGCACCACTCCTTTCGTGCGCCTGTGGATCAGCTCTCTCACCGACAAAGCTATCCGCGAGGGACTGCGGAAACTCGAAGACGGCAGCAAATACGACAACCTCTACCTCGCCGCCAAAGCGCGGAGCGAATCCGACTGGCTCGTGGGCATCAACGGCACACAGGCGTTATCCATCGCCGCCGGACACGGCACGTATTCCGTGGGGCGGGTGCAGACACCAACGTTGGCTATGGTATGTGAACGCTACTGGGAGAACCGCCGCTTTACGTCCGAAGCATTCTGGCAGCTCCATATCGCAACGGACGGTTGCGACGGCGAAGTCGTGAAATTCTCATCCTCCGAGAAATGGAAAGAGAAAGAACCGGCGATGGAACTATATAATAAGGTAAAGGCGGCAGGTTGCGCCACTGTCACGAAAGCCGAGCGCAAGGAGAAGACGGAGGAAACTCCCTTGCTCTACGACCTGACCACGCTCCAGAAAGAAGCCAACGCCAAGCACGGCTTCACGGCGGAACAGACGCTTGAAATCGCGCAGAAACTCTACGAAAAGAAGTTGATAACCTATCCGAGAACGGGAAGCCGCTACATCCCCGAAGACGTGTTTGCCGAAATTCCCAAACTGCTCGCTTTCATCGGCACACAGCCCGAATGGAAAGACAAGGTGCGGGCAAAAGCCGCCCCGACACGCCGCAGCGTGGACGACGGCAAGGTGACAGACCACCATGCCCTGCTCGTCACGGGTGAGAAACCGCTCTTCCTCTCCAAAGAGGACAATACCATCTATCAGATGATTGCCGGGCGCATGGTCGAGGCATTCTCTGAGAAATGCGTCAAGGATGTGACCACTGTCACGGCGGAATGTGCCGGAGTGGAGTTTACCGTAAAAGGCAGCGTCGTGAAGCAAACCGGATGGCGTGCCGTCTATGGCGAGGAAAAAGAGGAAATTACCATCCCCGGCTGGCAGGAAGGCGACACGCTGACACCGAAAGGCTCGTCCATTACCGAAGGAAAGACCAAACCCAAGCCGCTGCATACCGAAGCCACCCTGCTCTCGGCAATGGAAACGGCGGGCAAGGAAATTGAGGACGACGCACTGCGGCAGGCGATGAAGGACTGTGGCATCGGTACTCCCGCCACACGCGCCTCCATCATCGAAACGCTTTTCAAGCGCGGTTACATGGAACGCTGCAAGAAGTCGCTTGTTCCCACCGAAAAAGGACTTGCCCTCAATTCCGTCGTCAAGACGATGCGCATCGCCGATGTTGCCATGACGGGCGAATGGGAAAAGGAGCTGGCGCGTATCGAGCGCGGGGAACTGTCCGACGACACCTTCCGCAAGGAGATAGAGGCGTACACACGTGAGATAACCTCCGAACTGATCTCGTGCGACAAGCTCTTCGGCAGCCGTGACTCCGGCTGCGCGTGTCCCAAGTGTGGCACGGGCAGGATGCGGTTCTACGGCAAGGTGGTACGCTGCGACAACACGGAGTGCGGACTGCCCGTGTTCCGGCTGAAAGCGGGACGCACCCTGTCCGACGATGAAATCAAAGACCTGCTCACCGAAGGGCATACCAAGCTGCTCAAAGGGTTCAAGAGCAAACAGGGCAAGAGTTTCGATGCTGTTGTCGCCTTTGACGGGGAATATAACACGACTTTTGTGTTCCCGGAGGCTAAAAAGGACAAGAAATTTTCAGGACGGAAGAAATAGTATTAACTTTGCCACTTGTTCAGAGTAATGAATTGTTCTTCGATACCGGATTACACTCATACTTTGGATTTAGTGGTGGCACTCGGAGGGATACCGAGTGCCTTTTTCTTCCTTTTTCCAACCGATTATCCCGTTAATTATCAATCCGCTAAATCCAAAGTAATGAACAACAAGAAGAAAAACGAGGGTCAGACCGACTTTTCCTATTACGGTCTGTACCTGCTGGACTATCTCCGCACGAACAAGTTTGAACAGGCTGACGACACCGCTTTCATACGGGAACGGGCCGACCGTGCCGCCGAAACGTATGAGAGGGCACGGCTTGAAGGCTATCCCGCCGATGGTGCGCAGGAACTGGCGATGGACACGCTGCTGCGCGGGCTGCATTATTCCCGTTACGCCATCCTCCGCGAAGTCGTGGAAAACGAGTTTGCCGATGAAGTGCCGGAAGAGAAGCGTGAAGCCTTTGTCCTGAAACTGCTGCCGCTTGTCGGCAACGTGTTCTCCGTCTATGACCTCTCGGATGACAATTTCGCCCTGTCTTCCGATTACGACCTGCTCTACACGGAGCTGACGGGAGCAACCGTCCTTTACTTAGACGAATATGGCGTTTAACCGCAAACAGAAACTGCGGGACAACATCGAGGCGATACGGACGGCATTCATCCTTGACAGGGAAAATAGGACAGCGACAACCGAAGAGCGTGCCATACTTCAAAGGTACTGCGGTTTCGGCGGTCTGAAATGTATCCTCAACCCTGCAAAGGAACTGACGGATGCCGTCCGGTGGGCGAAATCCGACCTCGAACTGTTCGCCCCGACGGTGGAGCTGCACAGGCTTATCCGTGAGAACAGCAAGGACGAAACAGAGTACAAGCGGTTTGTGGATTCGCTGAAAGCGTCCGTGCTGACCGCTTTCTACACCCCCAAAGAGATAACCGACACCATCGCGGACGTGCTGGCAGATTACAGCGTCCGCCCCGCCCGTATGCTCGAACCGTCGGCAGGTGTCGGCGTGTTCGTGGATTCCATGCTGCGGCACAGCCCCAATGCGGATGTGATGGCTTTCGAGAAGGATCTGCTCACGGGTACAATCTTGAGGCATCTCTATCCCGACCAGAAAATGCGCACCTGCGGTTTTGAGAAAATCGAAAGACCGTTCAACAATTATTTCGACTTGGCGGTGTCCAACATTCCGTTCGGTGACATTGCCGTGTTCGACGCGGAGTTTCAGCGGAGCGACTCTTTCGGCAGACGCTCCGCCCAGAAAACCATCCACAACTATTTCTTTCTCAAAGGACTGGATGCCGTGCGTGACGGCGGTATCGTGGCGTTCATCACCTCGCAAGGGGTATTGAATAGCACCAAGACCTCCGTGCGTAACGAGCTGTTCAGTCAGGCCAATCTGGTATCCGCGATACGCCTGCCCAACAACCTGTTCACGGACAACGCGGGCACGGAGGTGGGCAGTGACCTGATTGTCCTGCAAAAGAACCTCAGCAAGAAGGAAATGTCGCAGGACGAGCGGCTGATGACCGTGATACAGACGGACACGAAAACCGCCCTGACCGACAACGCCTATTTCATCCACCACCCGGAACGCATCGTGCATACGATGGCGAAACTTGACACAGACCCCTACGGGAAGCCCGCTATGGTTTATCTGCACGAGGGCAAGGCAGCAGGCATCGCCGGGGATTTGCGCCGTATGCTCGACGAGGATTTCCATTACAGGCTTGCCATGCGCTTGTATTCGGGTTCAATCCGGCAGGCAGGAACGGAAGAAAAAGTTGCCGTTCAAAATAAAGTAGAGCGTCCTGCCATAAAATTGGAAACAGTATCCTCGGCGCAGACGGTGGAAACTCCGACAGAAAAGCCGCAACCCGCAGATGAAAAGCCGGAGATAGAACCGCGCCCGCAATATTCCGCAGGCGTGCAGCTCACCCTGCTTGACCTCTGGGGGATGACGGAAGAGGTCAGCCAACCGAAAACCTCCAAAAAGAAAAAGACGGTGAAAAAGGCAGTTACGGCAAAGTCCACTCCGCCCAAACCGAAAGTCACGGTTACACCGACAGCTCCAACTGCAAAACCCGCAATGGAGAATAAGGAGGTGAAAGCGGACAACACCGCCAAGCCTGCCGACCCGGACGACATCTATGCCACACTGGACTGGGATACCAATCCTCCCATCAACGGTTTCTATGAAATGATGATGGGTTTGACGCCGGAGCGTAGGAAAGAACTTCGGGAACTGGCAAGGCAGCATAACGAGAAACAAGTGGCGGAAAAGACGGAAGTGAAAGCCGTGCCGGAAACTTCCCGTGAGCAGCCACGACAGGAGGAAACACAGCCGGAGGCAGTCGCCGCACCTGCCGTTACAGATACCCCATCGGAAGCGGTGGGGACTTTCCTTTTCCCCGACATCGAAGCGGAAAAGCCGAAGGAGGAAGTCGTGGACCTTTCTCCGCGTGCCTACCACCGCACGCCGGAGATGCACCTGCGCGAAGGGTCGCTGGTGGCTGACCGGGGGCGTCATAACATCGGCTACCTGAAAGACATCACGCCATACGGGGCGACATTCCAGCCGCTCGACCTGAAAGGATACCAGAAGGAAAAGGCGTTGTTGTATGTGTCGCTGCGTGACGCCTACGAGCGTCTGTACCGTTATGAATCGCTCCGGCGCGAGGCAAATGTTCCGTGGCGAGAGCATCTGAATACCTGTTACGATGAGTTTGTCATGCGCTACGGCAACCTCAACGCCAAGCAGAACGTGAAGTTAGTGATGATGGATGCGGGCGGGCGCGACATCCTTTCGCTGGAACGGATGGAAAACGGAAAGTTCGTCAAGGCGGACATCTTCGAGCATCCTGTTTCCTTCGCGGTGGAGAGCCATGCCAACGTAGGCTCTCCCGAAGAAGCCCTGTCTGCGTCGCTCAACAAATATGGTACGGTCAATCTCGACTATATGCGGGAGATAACCGACAGCACGGCGGAGGATTTGCTCACTGCCCTGCAAGGGCGCATCTACTACAATCCGCTCGTGACCGGTTACGAAATCAAAGACCGTTTCATCGCCGGAAATGTCATAGAGAAAGCGGAACGCATAGAGGCATGGATGGGTGACAATCCCGAAAATGAGCGTATGCCGGAGGTGAAGCAGGCGTTGGAGGCTCTGAAAGATGCCGAGCCGCAGCGCATCGCCTTCGAGGATCTGGACTTCAATTTCGGGGAACGCTGGATTCCGACGGGTGTCTATGCCGCCTACATGAGCCGGCTGTTCGACACGGAGGTGAAAATCGCCTATTCCGCAAGCATGGACGAGTTTTCGGTGGTGTGCGGCTACCGCACCATGAAAATCACGGACGAGTTTCTGGTGAAGGGGTATTACCGGAACTATGACGGTATGCACCTCCTAAAACACGCCCTGCACAACACCTGCCCTGACATGATGAAGTCCATCGGCAAGGACGAGCATGGCAACGACATCAAGATGCGCGACAGCGAGGGAATACAACTCGCCAACGCCAAGATTGACGAGATACGAAACGGCTTCTCCGAATGGCTCGAAGAGCAGTCGCCGCAGTTCAAGGAGCGGCTTGTGACGATGTATAACCGCAAGTTCAACTGTTTCGTGCGCCCGCGCTACGACGGCTCCCATCAGACCTTTCCCGACCTCAACCTGAAAGGGCTGGCAAGCCGGGGTATCAAGAGCGTCTATCCCTCACAGATGGATTGCGTCTGGATGTTGAAACAGAACGGCGGCGGAATTTGCGACCACGAGGTGGGAACCGGTAAGACGCTGATAATGTGCATCGCCGCGCATGAGATGAAGCGTCTGAATTTGGCACACAAGCCGATGATTATCGGGCTGAAAGCCAACGTTGCGGAGATTGCAGCCACCTATCAGGCGGCATATCCCAACGCACGTATTCTGTACGCTTCGGAGAAGGACTTTTCGACCGCCAACCGTGTGCGCTTCTTCAATAATATAAAGAACAACGACTACGATTGCGTCATCATGTCGCACGACCAGTTCGGCAAGATACCGCAGTCGCCGGAATTGCAGCAGCGCATCCTGCAAGCAGAGCTTGACACGGTGGAGGAAAACCTCGAAGTGCTACGGCAGCAGGGAAAGAACGTGTCGCGGGCGATGCTGAAAGGATTGGAGAAGCGCAAGCACAACCTTGAAGCGAAGCTGGAGAAGGTGGAACACGCCATAAAGTCACGCACGGACGACGTGGTGGATTTCAAGCAGATGGGCATCGACCACATCTTCATAGATGAGAGCCACCAGTTCAAGAATCTGACTTTCAACACGCGCCACGACCGTGTGGCGGGATTGGGAAACAGCGAGGGAAGCCAGAAGGCACTTAACATGCTCTTTGCCATACGCACCATACAGGAGCGCACAGGAAAAGACTTGGGTGCGACCTTCCTCTCCGGCACGACTATCAGCAACTCACTGACTGAATTGTACCTGCTGTTCAAGTACCTGCGCCCGAAGGAGCTGGAACGGCAGGACATAAGGTGTTTCGACGCTTGGGCGGCGATATTTGCCAAGAAGACGACGGATTTTGAATTTAACGTGACGAACAATGTGGTCCAGAAGGAGCGTTTCCGCTACTTCATCAAAGTGCCGGAGCTTGCCGCCTTCTATAATGAAATCACGGACTACCGCACGGCGGAGGATGTGGGCGTTGACCGTCCTGCCAAGAACGAGATACTGCACCATATACCGCCCACGCCGGAACAGGAGGACTTCATACAGAAACTGATGCAGTTCGCCAAGACGGGCGATGCCACCTTGTTGGGCAGGCTGCCGCTTTCGGAAACGGAAGAAAAGGCGAAGATGCTCATCGCCACGGACTATGCCCGGAAAATGGCACTCGACATGCGCATGATAGACCCGAATTACGAAGATCATCCCGACAACAAAGCGAGTCACTGTGCCAAGATGATCGCGGAGTATTATCAAAAATACGACGCCCAGAAAGGCACGCAGTTCGTTTTCTCTGATTTGGGGACATACCAGCCGGGCGACGGGTGGAACGTCTATTCGGAAATCAAGCGCAAACTGACGGAGGACTACGGTATACCGCCAAGCGAGGTGCGCTTCATTCAGGAGTGCAAGACCGACAAGGCGCGGAAGGCGGTGATAGACGCCATGAACGCCGGGACGGTGCGTGTGCTGTTCGGCTCTACCTCTATGCTCGGAACGGGTGTGAACGCCCAGAAACGGTGTGTGGCTATCCATCATCTCGATACGCCGTGGCGACCGTCCGACTTGCAACAGCGTGACGGACGCGGAGTTAGGGCAGGTAATGAGATTGCCAAACATTTCGCCGGGAACAACGTGGATGTAATCATCTACGCGGTGGAGAAGTCACTGGACAGCTACAAGTTCAACCTCCTGCACTGCAAGCAGACTTTCATAAGCCAGCTCAAAAGCGGTGCGATGGGTGCGCGTACCATCGACGAGGGGGCAATGGACGAAAAATCGGGCATGAATTTCTCGGAATACATGGCGTTGCTCTCCGGCAATACCGACCTGTTGGACAAGGCGAAACTGGAAAAGCGGATCGCATCGCTCGAAGGGGAACGCAAGTCGTTCAACAAGGGCAAGCGTGATTCGGAGTTCAAGCTGGAGTCAAAGACCGGCGAGTTGCGCAACAACACGGCTTTCATAGATGCCATGACGGAGGACTGGAACCGCTTCCTGTCGGTGGTGCAGACCGACAAGGAGGGCAACCGCCTTAATATAATAAAGGTGGACGGAGTGGATTCCGCCGATGAGAAGGTCATCGGAA
>JAFUYB010000079.1 GCA_017470735.1 Lachnospiraceae bacterium
CACTCCTCCTCTCGTGCTCTGTAGTGTACAGCTGTTCCTATATACAGTATCGGCTAATCAGAGGAAAAAGTGGAGGGCAGAGACATTTTTCATGACCTTGTTTGTGCCTGAGCGAAGCGAAAGGAATGGTAAAAATTATGGCTACGATCAAAGACATTGCCGCCAAACTGAATGTTTCGACAAGCACGGTCTCCAAAGGACTTAACAACGCGCCGGATATCAGCGAATCCATGCGCCAGCAGATTTTGGACACCGCGGTGGAATTAGGCTATACAAAGAAGAATTACTCCAAAAAACTCAAGAAAAAGATCGGGATTTTCTTTGAAAACATCGATTATTATCTGGATGATGATTTCGGATACGATATCATCCTGGGCTTTAAGCAGGCTGCCTTCCGCGAGAATTGGGAAGTGGAGGTTGTCCCGCTCAGCCACGGCCTGCAAAAAAAGCGGTCTTACGATACCTTTATGATGAAATACAATTTCGCGGGCGCGATGATCTGCGGCTTCGCGCTTGACGATCCGTGGATGCAGGATCTGGAAACGACAAGGGTTCCCACGGTTCTCTTTGACAACTATCTGAGCGAAAACCCCCACCTTGGCTCGGTGGGCACGGACAGCTTTGAAGGCATCGAGCTTGCGATCCGTCATCTTGTTTCGCTTGGGCATGAAAAAATCGCCTATCTCGCAGGACCGGAGGATTCCTACATCGCGCAGCACCGCACGGATGCCTATAAAAAGAGCATGCGTATGCACCATCTCTTTGCCGATCCGGAGCTGATCGCCCATGACCGCTTTGTCTATGAGTCGGCAAAGCCTTATACAAAGAGATTTTTGGCCCGCGGTGTCACTGCCATACTCTGCGGCAATGACCTGATGGCCATGGGCGTCATAGATGAATGCAGGCAATTTGGCTATTCTGTTCCCGGGGATATCAGCGTCATCGGCTACGACGATGTGCCGGCCTCCGAAAAAAACGATCCTGCCCTCACGACGGTCAGGCAGGATCGCATTATGATCGGAAAGTCCGGTTATTATATTTTACATGCTTTGATCAACGGCGTTCCATTGAGCCGCAATCTGATCCGCCCCACGCTGATCGTGCGCTCATCCACTGCGGAAGCGTAAACAAGTCTTATTCCTTTTTCCCTGTCCGCATCAGAAGCGCCGCATAACAGCAGGAAAGCAGTGCCGCGCCAATATAGCTTGCCGTCCATGGCATATTTAAGCCGATCTTCGCATTCAGAATGTAGCAGGAAATAATGTACATATAAAAGGTTCCCGGCACAACTGCCATGACATAAGGCATGCCATGGTTTTTCATGTATACCGCGATCAGCGTAAACGCAAATACCGCCGTCGTCTCATTCGCCCATGAGAAGTATCTCCAAATGATATTAAAGCCTGTCGGGTTTCCTTTCGCCCACACCAGCAGGAGCCCCACGACCACAAAGATACAAATTGCCAGCATCAGCGCGTTTTTCTTCTTCGTCTGGTCAATATGCAGCGCGTCTCCTGCCATCAGGCGCAAAGAGCGAAGCGCCGTATCGCCCGATGTGACCGGCAGGACGATGACGCCGATAATGGCAATGATGCCTCCGATGGCGCCAAGCATATCCTTTGCCACAAGCCCCACGACAAGCGTGGCGGAACCCCATATCGTATCCGCATCCGTCAGCCCCTTCTGCAGCGCGCCCATTGCTGCCGCTGCCCAGGTCATCGCGATGAATCCTTCCGCGATCATCATATCGTAAAAGGTCGTCCTGCCCTCGTGCTCATCCGATACGGTACGGGACACCAGCGTCGCCTGCGTCGAATGAAAGCCGGAGCAGATGCCGCAGGTTACAGTCACAAAGAAAATCGGAATGAAATGCTCCTGATAGGGAAATCCTGCCGCAGCAGCATCCCAAAGCTCGACCAGCGGATAGCCTTTCGTAAACAGTCCGGCAAATACGCCTACGGCAGAGATCAGAAGGATGGCGCCGAACACCGGATAAACCCGCCCGATGATCTTGTCGATCGGAAACAGCGTCGCTGCCACATAATACGCAAAGATCACGCCATACACGATCCACAGCGTCGGATTGGAAACGCTTGCCTCCTGGTTCATGATCTGTGATACAAATAAGTCTCCCGGCGTATAGATAAACACAACGCCCACCAGAAGCATCAGCAGGCATACGAAAATGTTGTAGATCATATACATATGCTTCCCGAGAAACCGTCTGACCAGATCCGGCGTCTGCTCGCCTTTGTTCCGTATCGAGATCATGCCAATCATATAATCATGAAACGCGCCGCCGATCACGCATCCGATCGGAATGGTAATGAATGCGATCGGTCCGAACAGGATTCCCTGGATCGGTCCTAAGATCGGACCCGTCCCCGCGATGTTCAACAGCTCGATCAGGCTGTTCCTCCAACTTTTCATCGGAACATAGTCCACATCATCCCGCATTGCGACCGCAGGCGTCTTAGCGTCTGTGGGATTCAGCACCCTTTCGCACAGCCTGCCGTATACGACGCCTCCGACTATCAAAATGACAAGTCCTATCAAAAATGTCAGCATGGGGGTTACCTCCTTAAAAATGTTCTAGTTGACTATTATAACATAACATCTATAAATCAAGTCAACAAAACAGGCTATTTTTCACTTTTTGCACTTTCTCGGAGTCTTTAATGCCACACAAGGGCAATAGAAACATCATTCACATTCGTACCCGTCGGTCCGGTGATGATCAGTCCTTCCACTGCTTCAAGCGCGGTATAAGCGTCATTTTCTTCTAATACCTGCCGTATGTCAAGCCCTTTTTCCTTTAATGCGCCGCAGGTATCTCCGTCCACATAACCGCCCGCCGCATCGGTCGGTCCGTCCGTACCGTCACTCCCGACAGAAAAGACCGCAGCGTTTTTTAGTCCGGAAATGCCGTCTGCCGCAGAAAGCGCCAATTCCTGATTGCGGCCGCCCTTGCCATTTCCTTTTAGATGCACAACGGTTTCTCCGCCTGCAATGAACGCCAGCGGCTGCTTTTCTCCGGCATGGCTTCGTGCGATGCTCGCCAGAAAGCTTCCGGCTTCTTTCGCCTCACAGCAGAGCCTGTCTGTCAGCATGACCGTTGCAAACCCCAATTTTTCACATGCACTCTGAGCCGCGGAACAAAGCTCCCGCACAGAGCCGGTGATCTGCGTCTTTACATTGTTTAAGGACTTGGGCGTCTCCTGCCCAAACAGCGCTTCCGCCTCATCTGACACTTTAAGCCGATAACGACGGGCGATTCCCTTTGCCTGCTCACAAGTCGTGGGATCCGGGCAAGCAGGACCGCTCGCGATCATATCAAGCGGATCCCCCAGCACATCGCTGAGAACGATGCTGTACACCTTTGCAGGCGCGCACGCCTCGGCAAACCGCCCTCCTTTGACGCCGCTTAAGCGTTTGCGGATCGTATTGATCTCCGTGATGTCTGCCCCGCAGGATAAGAGCTGTCTGGTGATCTCCTGCAGTTCATCGCCGGGGATCAGCGGATCCTCAAACAAAGCGCTCCCGCCGCCTGACAAAAGAAAAAGCACGCTGTCCTCTTCGCCCAGCGGACGGACCAATTCTAACGCTTCCTGTGTGGCCAGAAACCCGTTTTCATCCGGAACCGGATGCCCCGCCTCCTTGCATAAAATGCCGGGAAGCTTCCCTTTTACATGACCATATTTTGTGATCACCATGCCGCTGTCGATCCGGGGAAGCACTTGTACCGCTGCCGCCGCCATCTGCCACGCCGCCTTTCCCGCAGAAACCAAAATCAGCTTTCCTTCCGGCGGCGCAAAGCCCTTTAAGGCTCTTTTTACGGCTTCATCCGGCAGCACCCGGCGAATGGACTCTTTTACGATCTGATCCGCCATTTTTCGAAGCTCTCTGTTCACGATCTTTATCCTCCATGCCCGTCCGTCCGCTGCTCTTTTGATTGACAACCGGCATCAAAATCATTAAACTGTCGTTATTGTAAAAAAGATAAGGAGTGACCTATGACAAACAACAAACATTCTTTTTCGGTACTTGATTTATGCTATATTGCGATGTTTACGACGCTGATCGCCGTACTCGCGCAGGTCAGCATCCCTCTGCCGGGCGGCGTTCCGCTCACGCTGCAGACCTTTGCGGTGCCATTGGCGGGATTGATCCTTGGCGCAAAACGCGGGACCGTCTCTGCGCTCCTCTATGTGCTGCTTGGCGCCGTCGGCGTTCCGGTTTTCGCGAACTTCACCGGCGGGCTTGGCATTGTCCTCGGCATGACCGGCGGTTTTATCGTCTCTTTCCCTTTGATGGCGCTTTTTGCGGGCTTTGCGGCAAATAAAAGCACAAAAAGCCCCATGCTTTGGCTGTGGCTTGTGCTCGGAGCGGCTGTCAACTACGCAGTCGGCACCGTCTGGTTCATGCTTGTGGCCGGAACCGGCCTGCAGACAGCCCTCGCCGCTTGTGTTCTGCCGTTTATTCCGACTGCGGTTTTAAAAATCATTCTCTCAGGAATGCTCGGTACCATGCTGCGCGGCGTCCTGCGGAAAGCAAACCTGCTGAGAGGAAACGGCGTTACGACTTGATAAATGCTGCATCCTTCCCCGGAATGCCCGTCTCGTCCGACAGATACCGCTCCGCACGCATGTGCAGATCGTATTTCTCCCGCAATGCGGCAAGCTGTCCCATCATCGGGGACTTGTGGTGGATATCCAGCGATTCCTGGTCCTTCCAGCTGTCGATCAGCAGAATGGTCTCCGGATCGTCCAGCGGCACAAAATACTCGTATTTTTCATTCCCCGCTTCGGCGCGGATCGCATCCGCGATACCGCTTTTTTCCATCTCTTCCGCGAATTTCCTTGCGTTCCCTTCCGTTCCGGTGTAGTACAGATTCATTGTGATGCTCATAATCGTTGACCCCTTTCTTTATAATGTTTAACATATTTTCCCATGATGCATCCTTTACAGTTTCCCCAGCAGACCTTCCATTCCATCCCAGTCAAATTTCTTTAGCAGCTTTTCCAGTTCCGCAAAAAACGCCGCATCCTTTTCCTGCAGGCGGTATTCGCTGATCTGTCCGATCACCATTTCCACCGCGTCATAATCCATCTGGGGGATAAAGTCCTTCAGCGCATTGTACGCATCCGCCAGCTCGTCTTCCGGAACCGGATCCTTGCCGTCGTCCGCCGGCACATCCGCCGCATCCAGCTTTGCAAGAATCTCCTTGTACGCCCTGTAATCCGCCAGAAGCTTTGCGGTATTTGCCTCTATGAAATCATAGTCCTCTTTGTTGCCCGCTTCTTCCAGCTGTTCGGCAAATCCCGACAAGTCATCCGCCCCAATGATGCGCGCAGAGCTCTTCAGCGCGTGCACCTTTATCGTATAAAGCTTGATATCCCCGTCATCAAACGCGTTTTCAATGACACCGGAATTGTCATCAATGGTATCATAAAACAGCTGCAGCGAGTTGATAAACGGCGTCACCCCGCCACTGTGCCGGATTCCAAGCGGTACGGAAATCCCTGCCGTTTCCTCAAGCCACTCCATTTCCTTTGGCAGCTTCTCCGGTTCTGCGGCCGCATCGTCTTTTTTCCGCTCCATGACAATTTCATCCGGCAGATACTTCCGTATCGCCTTTTCCAATGTCACGCCATCCACCGGCTTTGTCAAAAATCCATTGAATCCGTGGGAAAGATAGAATTCCTCTCCTTCCGCGGCATTTGCCGTCAGCGCGTAAACAGGCAGATCCGGATGCGTCTCGCGGATCCGGTGGATCGTCTCAATACCGTCCATGCCCGGCATCATATGGTCAAGAAGCACGACATTGAAGCTGTCATACTTGATCTTTTCCAGGCACTCCTCACCGCTGTTTGCCGTCGTGATGAACATTTTCGTCCCTGCAAGCAGCCCCTTGATCACCGTCAGATTCATCGGCGTGTCATCTACGACCAGCACCTCGGCATCCGGCGCGACAAACTCCGGCACATACGGTCCCTGCGCCATCTCATCGTCATGCTCCTTAAACTCCCCGATCACGGTATCATCAATGATTTTCTGGTCCACGACTAAGATAAAGTCTGATCCCTCGCCATACACGCTCTCGCAGTGAAGATCGCCGCCCATCAGGTTGGCAAACTGCCTGGAAATATCAAGCCCTAAACCCGTGCCCTGGATGCCGCTGTTTTTTTCTTCATCCAGACGCTCATACGCATAAAACAGCCTCTCCATGTCCTCCGGCTTGACGCCGATGCCGGTATCCTTGACCGAAAAGCGGATGGTACACTCTTCGCCGCGCTTTTCTTCCACCTTGACACGCAGCGTAAAGCCTCCGGATTCCGTATATTTCACGGCATTCGTCAATAGGTTCAGTATGATCTGCTTGATCTTGCCCACATCACCATGAAGCCGCCGGGGCAGCCCGCTGTCAATATCCGTATCAAATGAAAGGTCTTTTTGCTCGCTGCGCACCCGGATCATGGTGATCACCGAGCGGAGCATCTCTTCAATGCTGTAGGACTGCTCCACCAGATGCATTTTTCCGGATTCGATCTTTGATAAGTCCAAAACATCATTGATCAGCCCCAGCAGCGACTCTGCCGCGCTTCTGATATCAATCGCGTAATTGACCACCGACATAAAATACGGCTTTGGAACCCCTGTCGCATCTTCCCGCAAAATCATTTCGTCCATGCCCATGATCGTATTGATCGGGGTACGGATCTCATGGGACATATTTGCCAAAAAGCGGGATTTCGCGCCATTTGCCCGCTCTGCCTCTTCCTTTGCCTGGCGGATCTCTTCGTATTGCCTGCGGATGACCGTACCCGTCATCACGCGCCAGACAATGAATCCCGCCAAAAGCACCAGAAACGCCACAAACAGCGTCCTTACCAATAAAAGCTCGGTCAGCTTCGGCTGCTTCGTGATCGCGAATAGTTCATCCTGAAGCACTGCTCCCCCCGCTTCATCCAATATCTGTATGTGAAGCTGGTAATCGCCGTAGCGGAGCCCCGTGAATTCCAGGGAAGTCAGGTCGCTTTGCGCCGCTGTGATGCCCGCGTCCTCTTCGCTTCCTTCAAGGAAAATGTGTACGGTCGGGTTGGACATGGTGTAATCCAAAATCGACGCGCTGATCTGGATACGCCCTGCATCCGCCGGCAGGACATATACGCCCTGCCCGTCAGGCAGGATCTGCCCGCTGCTGCAGATAACGGATTTGACCCCTGCTTTGATGGTACCGCTCTGCTCAAAAAAGTGATTGATGTTGACGCGGCTGACGCCCTCGCGCCCCGCGACATATAAATTTCCTTTGTCGTCCAGCGCGCTGAACGCGTTTGCCGTGGGTACGCTCGACAGACCGTTTGCCGTATTGTAAAGTCTGTATTCCGAAATGTCATTGTCTAGCATCGCCTGCGCGCTGACGCAGTAAATGCCATAAGACGACAAGATCCAGATATTGTCATTCTCATCAAAGTACACATCAAAATTGTTGTTGTACGGGAATGCCTCCACTTCCGTGATCAGACCGTCCTTCATGTACTGGATGGAATTGGAGGTAATGATCCACAGCACGCCCCTTTTCTCATCTTTCTTGATCCTAAGGATCGTATCACTGGTCAGACCCTGCTCCCGGCCGATCCGTTCCACTGTCTTTCCATCAATGATATAAATCCCGTCGCCGTCGGATCCCGCGTAAATTTTGCCGTCCTCACCCTCTTCTATGGTCAGGATCATCGTATTTTGGATGCCGTCTTTTTCAGTATAAGTCCTTTTTATTTTTCCATTCTTTAAAATGACGACACCGCCATTCGTCCCTTCCAGCACCGAACCGTCTTTCGCAATCGTCGTACAGCGCGCTCCGTTGTTGGGCAGCCCGTTGTCTTCCGTATAGCTTTGGATCCTGCCGTCCGCCGTATAGCACACCAGCCCCAGCCCGTTCGTGAATGTCGATATCCACAGATTCTTATCCTTATCTTCCGCGATACAGCGGATCCGGGCGTCGCCGATAAACGCCGTCAGCTCATTCTCTACCGGCTTGCTGCGTTTGTTGATGATATCAAGCCCCTTGTCCGTGCCGATATAGAGCATCGAATCGTGCATGCAGGTACTATTGGTCACATCCGGGGACAGCCCCGCCAGCTCGGTCACATTCTGGAAGTTGTTCGCGACCACTTTCATCACGCCCTGCCGCGATGAAGTAAACCACAGATTCCCCTGGTAATCCTCCGTCATGGTCTCAATAGCGCTGTCCATCGGTACATTTTCCAGCACCTTAAGCTTTTGGCGGTCATCCAAATAGCCGATGGCTTCGTCCGCAACGATCCATAGGCGGTCACAGGCAAAATCAATCCAGTTGATGGTTCCCTCACCAAAAGAATTTATCTTGCGTTTGTCTGAAAACCCTTTGGAAAAAGTGCCATAATAGACTTCGCCGGTATCTGTCCCGATATAGACTGCCCCCGGCTTTATGGGATCGGCAAATATAGTTGAAACATAGCCCACCCCTATGTCCTGCGCCTGGTAGATCCCGGTTACTTTTCCGTTGTCAATACAGAACACCTCTCCGTCCCGGGTATTTCCGTACACCCGTCCGTCTGTGTCCGACACCATCCGTATGATGTAGTCGGCATTGATCTCATCGTCCTCCATGACCTGCAGCGACATCGTCTCATCCATATAGGCGACGCCGCCCGTCGTGCCGATGTAGATGGTGCCGTCCGCCCCTTCCGCAAACGCGTGTACAGAAGATGACGGCAGACCGTCTTTATAGGTATAATGCGTACTCTTGTTTCCCTCTAAAATCACAAAGCCGGTGTCGTTGGTGCCGACCCACAGACGCCCTGTACTGTCTTCAAACAAAGTGTTGCCGTTTGCCAGCCCTTCCGAAGCATCCTGCCGCTCAAAGGTGGATCCGTCATAGCGGATCACGCCGCCATAGCCGCCGATCCAGATATAGCCGTCTGATGCCGCAAGGATACAGTTGGCATCCGAAGTGGGAAGTCCGTTGGAGGCATTGTACAAAATGGCGGAATAGTCCACGCCTTCCACCTGGCCTGTTGCCGCGTAACCGCCCCCCTGCGTGGATGTCCCTGCATCCTCGGTATCCGTTTCCGCCGCGTCTTGGTCCGCAGCTTCCGCCGCTGCCACATGGCGTATCCCCACGGTATTTGCCGCCAGCACCAAAGACAGCGCCACCGCTATCGCCGCCGCGCGGCCCGCTTTTTTGCAGATGCCCTTTCGTTTCATCCCGCTGACCTCCTTACGATCCCTGTAAAAATCAGTATTCCCCATATTTTTTCATCACCCGCTTCACTTCGTCAAGCGAATCCATAAACACCTCGATGCACTTCGGGTCAAAATCTTTTCCTGCGCCTTCCTGCAGAATGGACAGCGCTTTGTCCAAAGGCATCGGCGGCTTGTAGACCCGCTTGGACACCAACGCGTCAAACACATCCGCCACTGCCATGATCCGCGCGGACAACGGGATCACTTCCCCGTACAGCCCCTCCGGATAGCCGCTGCCATCCCATTTTTCGTGGTGATACGCCGCCATGTTGCGCGCCTCTTTTAAATAATTCTCCCCGGAGACGGTACTGATCGCCTTTTCCAGAATCTGCTTGCCTGCCGTGGTGTGCGTCTTCATGATCTCGTATTCCTCTTCGGTCAGCCTTCCGGGTTTGTTTAAAACCGCGTCCGGTATGTTGATCTTTCCGACATCATGAAGCGGCGCGGACATCTCTACATCCGACATATATTTTGGCGTCAGTTTTTTGGCATAATACCCCTTCTTTTTCAGCCCCTCTAAAATAATCCGGACATAGGCAGCCGTTTTTTGGATATGCGCCCCCGTATCGGAGTCCCGGTTTTCAACCATATCCGCCATCGTGATGATCAGGCCGTTCTGCATCTTTGCCACCGCTTCCGAATAATGCTGGTTGTCCCGGATCTGTTCTGTGACATTGACCGTCAGATCACACATCACCTGGTAAAGATTCTCCATCTCATCTCCGGTGCGGATATCCAGTTTTTTAATCTGGCTGACATCCTCATCGAGCACTGCGGGGTCATCGGTATGGCGCATGAATGCATTGGCGCTCGCCGCCATACTGTTGACCGGATACACGACAAACACATTCGCCGTCCACAGGCCATAGGAAAGAATCATAATGAAAAAACCGGCCAGCATCAGCATGACCTTCAGCCCAAAACTGCGCATATACTCAGCCATGTAAGCCAATGACACATCCGCTCCCACATAACAGACGCAGTTGCCATACTCATCGTGCACGGGATAATAGACCGTCAGCATCCAATCCCAGATATCATCCGACTCGATCGGCTCAATCTCCTCTCCTGCCATCAACGCAGGCAGGTACGGCTCAAAAGCCTCCTCAAATTCTACATATTCCCCGGGCTCAAACTGATGGACTTCCGTGCTGCCCGCTGCGTCAAGGTCAAAGATGAACCGGCATCCGTTTTTCTCAATTTTTAACACATATAAGTACTCCACGCCCAACGCGTTCCGGCGTATCTTATAGAGCATATCCTCCGTCTCTTCATATCCCGGTACGCTCCGGCCTTCTTTTAAGTAATCATTGATCTTATCCGTATCCAGTACATCCGCCGCAAACCTTACGGCACTCATCGCCACCTGCGTTCTCTCAGTTTTTGCGTTACGGAAATACAAGCCAAGACCGATCGATGACAGGATCGCCACCAAAGAAACGGATACCGCCATCAGCATAACGCTCATGCGCACCTGAATGGATTGTCCGGTCATCTTGTTTTGGGCCTTTATAGCCTTGATCTCATCCTCTGACAGCGGTGTCTGCCGCCAACTGCTGTTGAAGACCGCGAGCCTTGCCCTCTCCGGTATCTGCCGCACGGCAATGAGGGCTGCGCATGTCGTCAGCCCTTTGTCAAAAAAGTTCAGCCAGATATTCACGAGCAAGAAAGCCTGGAGCCTGGACAATCCCGTCGTCTGCGACAGCGTATTTACCGTATCCACGATGGAAGAAATCTGCGGCTCCCCGAACAGCAGCAATTGGATGACGCCGCCCAGACCACCGCTGATCAGTGCCGCGATCAATATGAACTGAATGATCCTGCCCGCCTTTTGGAACCAGTGTTTCTTCGCGAAATACGCCGCGCAGATCGCGATCAGCACATTCAGCACGGAAAAGTAGACGGCATTCTCATTGAACACGGTGCAGAGCACATTGGTCGCAACGGCTGTGAGGATCCCCGGCAGCGCGCCCCCGATGCAGGCCACGCTGATCGTGCCAATCGTATCAAGGTACATGGAAAGTCCCGACCGATACACGGGGTAAGCCAAAACGACATTAATGATAATTCCGCAAATCACGGAAAGAGCGCGCCGTACACTGACATTCCGCAGGATCCGCCCGATCCGGCGCGGAAGCTTTCTGCTTTGCTTTTTGTACTTGTAGCTGTTCTTTCTGTTTTTCTTCATATTGGTTATCATACCATATCCTGCCTTTTCTTGCACCTCTTTTGAATTATGTGGTGAAAAAGCCCGTTTCCGTATAAATGTATTAAATAAAAGAGCCGGCATCCTCACCACGCCCTCTTAGGGCATCCATTTATATCGGAATCGGCTGCGCTGGATATTCACAGAACAAAACCTCCTCCCCCTCCAAGGCGCAAACGCAGACCTGATGACCTCCTATTGCCGTTTCCCAAAAACGGTATCCTTTACAGGTCTCCGCTCCGGGTACAACAGAAAAAGACAGCGGATCCAATGAAAATCCCTGTCCCAGACATTTCATATAGCTCTCTTTCCGTGTCCACAGACGGTAAAATGCCTTATCCAAATCCTCCTCGCGGCCTGCCCAGTCCCGCTCCTTGCGCAAAAAGCAGAGCCACGCCACATCCTCTTCATAAGAACGGATTTCTTCGATGTCCACGCCCACCGGCCGGCCGGATACCGCACAGACAGCGTATTTGCCGCTGTGGGACAGATTAAAATAAATATCGGTGGCAGACGCCAAAAACGGCTTCCCCTCTTTTGAATAATCCAGCGTCAGGTCATAAACGCCAAATTCCCGTAAAGCATAGGAAGCGACAAGCCCCGCGCCCAGACAGAGCCTTTTGTCCTTGCCAAACCGGTACCGCGTCACCTTGTCTCTCCGCTCTTCCCAGGGCAGCCGGATCATGCTTTCCGAAAACTTCTCCGGAGATTTTAGTTCATCAACATCATAGTACCAGCATTTTGTCATCGTCCAACGCCATTCCCATACCCGTCATTCTTAATCACAGTAAGCGCCTTAAAACTTAATCTCCCTGCCGGCTTTCCAGTCCGCATACATCTGCAGCGTCTCGCTGACCGGGTAAATGGATTCCAAAAGCTCCTCCGTCAGACCATTCTTTTCGATCATGCCGATAAACTTATCGTAGTCCTCCTTGCTTTTCGTCCTCTCCCATGCCCGCGCGACAATGATGTCTTTATTTTTCTCCATGCCCTCCCGGATCTCATGGATGTCATCTGCCCGCTGTGCGCTGCCGGCAACCGTTTCCACCTGTCCATAGCCTTTTTCAATGCAGCGGATCAGCCAGCCCATATAATTGGTTAAGCTGTCCTGCGCGTCTGCCATTGCAATCGCGCCCCGCACCCGTTCTTCCTGGTAATCCGCTTTTTTTAGCAGCAGGTCGATATCTTCCTTGGTCAGCTTGTTGTGTCCCACAAAATCACCGTACAGATCCGGAAATGTGTCCATCGGCATCTCCAACTGACGGAACGCGGCGACATTCGCCTCAATGATCTTCTGCCTCTCGCTGATGACCTCCTGGTTCTTTGGCACATTCCGGTAGATGGTAAACAAAAGGCGCTTCGTCTTCCGCCCTTCGCGGATTCCCTCGTATTCAAAACGGATGTCGCTCTTTTCTTTCAGTTCCTCCTGAGCGGGTTTTAAGATCCGCCTCTGAAAATCCCTCCATTCTTCATACTTTTTGTCCTTTTTATCCAATTTTTCAAACAGCTCGTCCCAATTAATCGTACTGCCCATATTCGCCATGGCATTCTTTACGCCCTGATCGTCACTGTTCGCAAGTCCGATGATGAACCGCAGCTCACTGATGTTGTATTCCACCTGGGCGAAGGCTCCCTCTTTTTTCGGGATCTTGTAGACTTCTTTTTTCAAAACTTCATACAGCCGGAACGAAGAGTTCTTTTTAAAATCAGTCATGACCGAAAGCTCAAGGCTCGTATAGTTCTTTTCCAGTCCAAGCACATGGTCCCGCAGCTCGTTGTTGAACTTAATAATGAAAACACCGTCAATGTAATCGGCATTCGGAACCACGGAAAACGCCTTGAAATTTCCTTTCCCATCCTCCAGGAACATCGTATGTCCCGTGATGGACTTCGCCAGCTTCTTTAGGTCCCTGTAGATGTGTGCCGGATCGCTGACCAGCTTTTTCAGCTCGCCCGGATACAGCTTCGCCTCCATCGGCGCTTCCCTGTCCGACGCATTCACTTCGATCCTCGTAAGCGCGATCGCCATGATCTGGTTCTCCAGTAGGGTCGATTTGTATTTCGCGGAAATAAAGTCGTTGGATTTGCGCACAGACAGATTCGCCAGCGGCTCGTTTGAATGTACTCCCATGCCGTACTACTCCCTCCGCCCACAACCGTGGACAAATTGGTCTAATACCCCAGGATAAACCAATTTGTCACAAAACAGTCTCTGTATCGTCGCGGTTCCGTGACAAAATGGTTTCTGCTACAAGGGCTATAGTAAACCATTCTGTCACCGGATGTCAAGGTTTTCGTGGACAAAATGGCTTTTTCTTTGCTTGTACAACCATTTTGTCACAGAATGCGTCTGCGCGCACAACCAAGCCCCCGGTTTTCCTGACTCCATGCCGCAAATTTCCGTGGACAATTTGGTTGTTTTTGCGCATATAAACCATATTGTCCACATTTACTGATCCCCATCTGACTTATGTTTGCGGAATTTGGATCCAAGAAGGCATGCTTGCACCATACTCACAGGACAGGATCAGGTTCTGTTATTCCCGCGAAGCACTGAGGAAAATGGTTATTTATGACCATTTGACTTGTGGCAGAATAGGATATAAAAAGTGGACAAATTGGTTTTTGTGACCTGCTTATCCACATCCAAAATGTCCACTTTTATCGCCCGATATACCACGGTTGCCTCCCACGCTGCCACGCCAGACAACCATTTTGTCCCTTTTTCTTATCAAATATGCTGTGATATCAAGGTTTATTGCCTCCTTAAACAATTAAAACAATTTTTTGTTGTTGTTTTCTGCTTATATCTTTATATATCATACTATTTTACATGTCTCTTTCAGGAGCATCGAGTAGGTTTGCGAACCCGCTTCCATTGAGGTTTATCCTTAAGATTATCGGAAAATAAATGAACTTGTATTCCTAACGGGATTTGGTAATATATTATAGCTTCTGCCATATATTGTTACGCCATATGTCCATCAAGGATAAATATATAAGCAGAAATCCGATTATATATGATCATAAACCGCCATGTTGATTCTTCTGCCAACATAACGAAGACCAATTTGTCCACACTTGCAGCTATTGCAAATTGGTTGAAAGAAGAATCATCCAATTGTTTTTTGCGATCAACCGACTTTATTCCGTGGCATCATCAATCTGGATATCCTCCAGCAGTCTGTTGAATATTTCATTATAGCTGTTGTTCGTAAGCTCTGCCAGACGCACCAGATTGTGATACGCTTTATCACTGAGCGAATAAGACCCACGGTGTGATCGGATGTTTTTCCGGTTTGCCTCAATATGGATGCCGCCGGCATTGAGACTGACCGTTTTCCCTACCGGTGCTGAGGGCGTGGATCCGGTCTGCTCATTGGCAGACGCGTTCGCGGATGTCTCACGGCCGGATCCAATATAGTTGATAGATTCGTCAACCATGCGATCGGTGTCCGGCACCTCTTTTGGAGCCGGTATTTTTGCAGAGGCTTTTTCCGCTTTTTGCGGTGCAGGCTTCTTTTGCGGCTCGCCCTCGATAGTTCGCGCGGTGAGATTGCCGAACGGGTTTGGTTTTGCTGCTGTTTTAGACATGGTCACACCTTCCTTAAGATCTCATTAACGAGTTTCCTGTAATCTTCTGTCGCTCTGGCTTTTGGATACGCGTCGATCAGGCGCTGCTGGCCGTTCTGCGCGTCTTTGATCTGCTGGCATACTCTTATTACAGTTTTGAATACCGGGAAACCGATCTGCTCTCCGCTTTCAGGGAGGATCCTTTCTATTTCGACATCCAGACCGTTTCGTTTGTCAAATACGGTCAGGACTACCCCGTATACCTGTAACCTGGGGTTGAATTCTTTTGAGCGCTCGATGCTGTCCAGTATGTTGCCGAGACCGTCCACGGCGTATTTTTCAGCCTTGATCGGGATAATAACGCCGTCCGACGCGATCAGGGCACTCTTCATATAGAAGCCAAGTGTCGGTGGAGTGTCAAAAATGACAAAATCATAGTCGTCCGTGATCTCTTCAAGAGCGTGTTTGATTACAAACACATTGTCCCAGTCAGCCGCGTATTGGGCTTCTACGCCCGCCAACTTGTAATCATTGGCGACGATATCCCCGCCCGGAGCATGCTGGATCATATCGCGAAATGTGAATGTGTCCTCTTTGGAGCGGTTCAGATAGTCATACATAGTGTACTCATCTTCGATCTGCGCCTGGTAGGTTGTCGTCGCGTTGCACTGGGGATCCATATCGATGAGGAGCACCCGTTTCTTTTTCTTTTGAAGCTGCTCGGCGATGCACAATGCAGTCGTTGTCTTCCCGACACCGCCTTTTTGGTTGGCAATGGTGATAACCGTCATATTCGAAGCCTCCATATAATAAAAATAATATTTTATTGTTATTTTAATTTATATTGAACACAATGTCAATGATTGTTTATTCTGCTTTTAATCATCATTTATTATTCTGGCATTTACAATATCTTTGCATGGTACTTGTTATTACATTTTATTCTTCCTATAGTTTAATTTACCCTTTATCCCGTTTATATATCATTTATATTTATCTGTAATTATCATTATAAAGATGTTATATTTGCGTTATATATACATCACATGATATAGATATTTGTTGCATTATACCTTATAAATGCTTTTAGCGCAATATAGAAATAAGATGTAATATTACAGAAATGCATACTTTAATAATACTGACACATTATGAATATTATATACAAATAATATGAGAATAATAAAGACTACATATGGTTTTCATAAGTATATAACCACATACAAAGCATAACAATGAAATGTGCATAATAATGTTAATGACATCTTAATAAAATAAAAACATACAGACACATAACAGATGATTTGTAGATGCATAATAATATATTGAGTAAATTAATAACTTGTTATTAACAAAGCAATAATAAATTATTGTGGAGTCATGTCGAATTTTGCGGAGGGGGAGTTAAGTGATAGAAAGATATGATGAAAAGAAGATTCTCCTATAGTTTTTCCGGTCCTTTCCTTCATTCGGCACTGTCCGGAATCACCACTGTCACCACGGTTCCGCCGCTTTCACGGGGCAGGACAGTCATACTCCCGCCGCACATCATTTCAAGCCTTTGTTGGATATTTTCAAGTGTGGTATGCGGCTTGCTTTCGTCGGTAGGATCAAATCCCGAGCCGGTATCTTCCACGGTGATCCTGACACCACCGTCCGTGTCCTCCGTGGTGACAGTGACATACAGCGGTTCCAGATCCGGGTCTAAACCGTGCTTGATGGCGTTTTCCACGATGGGCTGGAGCGTCAGGGCCGGGATGCGGAAAAATGTGTTTGGCGTGTCAAATTTTACGAATAACTGTCCCTGATAACGCGCCTGCTCCACCGCGAGATATGCCTTGGTGTGCTCTAATTCCTCTGCAAAGGGGATCGTACCCTCCTTGGCGATGGCAGCAAAGTTGTTTTGCAGATATCTGGAAAAATCCAGAATGACCTGCTGTGCTTTTTGGGGATCCCGGGCGCAGAGGTAATAGATGCTCATGAGCGTATTGTGGATGAAATGGGGCCGCATTTGCAGAACGGCCACCTGTGTCCGCTGCCGCACCGCCTCCTCCTTTTGCTCCTGATAGCGCCGTACCAACCCGGCCATCAGATACAGCTCCACAAGAAAGATCTTGATCCAGGCCGAGGTGACAAAGCAGGCGCAAAACATGACGCGCTGCACATTCGACAGTTTTTTCCGCCTCCGGATCAGTGCGGCGAAGCATATGACCGAGATCGCCAGACTCAGTAAAAGAGACAGGACAAGCCAAAAACCAAACCGAACCGTACCCCCCGGCGCAGCGTCGATTTCTCCGTTCAACTGCGCCGCAATTAGCGCTGCCGCCATCACCGCGCCCAGTGCCCATAGGACGCGCATTACCGGTTTCTTCCGATAGTCTTCTTGGCAACAGTCGAGGAAATAGGCAAACACCAGCAGGGACGGCAGCGGGGCAAACAGCGTATCGGTGAGAATGAGCGCCCGATAGAACGGCGGGGAAACCGGATATATGGCCCTTGCCAGCACTTCAAGCGCCGCGCTGGCCACCGCCGAGGACAATATGGCGATACACAGCCGCCTCGGCCAGCGGTCAAGGTCCCGGGCGATAAAGGTTATGATCAGCCCGAATATTCCGAACAGGATAGCCGCGGCATATGCAAGAGAATTCAGCCACTCCATCAAAATAGACCTCCCACGGGATAACGCAGATGAAGAAGCTGTCTGCGCACCGCATCCGCTTCCAGCGGCTTAAGCAGAAAACCGCTGGCCCCGGTGTCCCAGGCGTCAAAAGAATACTCCTGGAACGAGGTAAGAAAGATTACGTTGACACGAGGTCTCACGCGGATAAGCTCCCGGCAGAGATCCAGACCGCTCACCCTTCCCAATTCGATATCTAAAAAAATAAGCGCTACCGGATGATCCCGTACAAACTCCACAGCCTGTGACGGCTTTGTGAAGCCGAAGACCTTTGCGCCCGGCAGAGCCTCCCGCAAAACAGGCAGGCCGCCTTCAAGGATGATCCTCTCATTGTCCACCAGCAGGACATTCGGGGGTTCATCGGAACTCTCTGCGTCAGAAAAGAGAATGGCAGCGTCCACGCCCAGGGTTTTGGCAATTTGGGAAATCATGGCCGCGTCCGGCAAACGCCTGCCAGCCTCCCAGTTGGCAAGGCTGGAGCGTTCTACATGAAGCCTGTCCGCCAGTTGTTGCTGAGACAGACCATTTTCCATTCGCAGACGCCTCAGCGTCTCTCCAAACGGGTTCATCACTTAACGCACCTTTCCTTAACAAAATTTCCTAAAAAAGTATAGATGGTTCAAGGCCAAAGCGCAAGAGACGGCGTGAAAAAAGGAGTTTCATTTTGAAACGTCCCCTTTTGCCGTTCCGTTTTGTTTGTTAATATGAAAAGATAATAGATAGAGGGAGCCAAGTACTGTCCAACGAACACGAAGTGAGAGTTGCTGACAGCACTGGCATCCGACAGTGTAAGTCAGATAATAACTGTCGGTATTTAGAGGAGAGATTATTATCATGTGCTGCAGCAGTAAGCGGTCGCCTCCATTTTTGGGATTGACGCAGAATATAGGATAAATGGATGAAATAGACAGACAGGAGGTATCGTTTTATGAATGTAGAAACCAGTCAGAAAATACTTAAAATCTTTGGCATCCTTGGGATTATTGCCGGTGTAGCGGTTATCGTTTTTGGTATATTTGGCTTTTTAGGAGGAAGCATGGCCGGAGCTAATGCTTCAACCGATGAAGAGAGCGGCGTGGCAGTTATTGTACTTGGCGCGTCCATTGCGGCAGTGGTTGGAGGGATCATCTCATTGATCGAAGGAGTGTGTTCGGTGCGCGCTTCTGCTGACAGTTCCAAGATCATGCCGGCATGGATCTTCGCTATTCTGGGCGTAATTTCAGGGGTGATTGGCATTATTAGTGATATAGCCGGCGGCAGCGATATAGGCACGATCGTAGGAGCTGCTTTCGCGCTTTGTATTAGTGTTTTGATATTCCTTGCAGCAAACACGATCAAACAGTCAAGATAATAATAAGCATATATTTTCGCCCTGCCGTGCATTGCAAAGGAGCCAGTCATAAGGATCTGGCTCCTTTGCATTAATGATCATGTTTTTCAGGGGATAATTTAAAGTTATGAGAGGAGAATAGTTAGAATGATACTCATTAGCGGATTTGTCACTATTGTCGTATCCATAGTGCTGATGCTTTGGATTTTTAAAATGAAAAAGGATGATCCTTTTCCTAAGTTTACTGTCATAAAGGTGCTTATAGGAGGATGGCTTTCGTATTTGATATCCAGCGCAATATCCATTGCGGCGCTCTTTGCAGTCCCCATGCTTCGATTCGGTCCTGCCGATTACATTGCGGCTTGGAGAGATGCAGCGGCCGGAAATGCGGCTTCGCTCCTGGCTTTTTCTCAACAAAGCACCCCGAATATCTGGGCTGCGCTTATCAAATCCCTTATAGCAGTCGCACTTGTTGAAGAACTCATTAAATTCGTTACAATGCGTCTCATGGCCAGGAAACAGGATACTGTTATCAATAGGTTTGATGCAATTGCGCTATGCGCGCTTGTGGGGATTGGATTTCAGATATTTGAGGATATCGGATATGCGGCTACGGGAGGTGTTGTTCTGGCTATCAGCAGGGCGTTGATGCCGTTTCATTTCACCTTCGGCGCGATTATGGGATATTTCTATGGGAAGTATAAAAAATGGGGGAAGAAGAGTGATCTTTGCTTTGCAATCGCACTGCCAACGGTGATACATTGGATCTATGATTTTAGCGTTATTAACATAGAGACTTTTGAGATACTCGTTTTCCCTGCTGCTGTGTCTGTTGTGGCGCTTTGGGCGATCACGGTATTTATGATCGTAAAGATTCGCAGGTGGAGCGTGGATGAAGAGATGAGAGCGTACATTGCAGTAGAAAAAGGAGAACAACAAAATGCTTAACATCAACAAAGAAACGGACGGCAACAATCTGACCATTGCGCTTTCGGGGAGGCTGGATACGACTACAGCACCGGAGTTGGAGAGCGAACTGAAAGGCTCTTTGGATGGTATAACTGCTCTGATAATGGATTGTAAGGAGTTGGAATACATTTCATCTGCAGGGCTTCGCGTGCTTTTGTCTGCTCAGAAAACCATGAATAAGCAGGGCAGCATGGTTGTAAGGAATGCTTCAGATGCGGTGAAAGAGATATTTGAGGTTACAGGATTTTCGGATATCCTGACGATAGAATAACATTTGTAGGTAATTGCGAAACTCGCTGTGCGAGTTCGCAATCTTGAATGAAATAGAGGGCAGAATCCTGCATGGCAGGATTCTGGGATGGAAAATAAAAACGAAATGGCCAAAAAGATGGAAGAAGGTGATTTTTGGCGTACCTTA
>JAFUYB010000080.1 GCA_017470735.1 Lachnospiraceae bacterium
GCACGCTAAGTCGGGTGCAGAGGGTTCTAAAGGACCCGGTGTATCGAAATTGATTTCCATACACCCGCCATTTTAAGCAGGAAGTTATCAACAAAAGCAAAATAATAAGGGATACGGGCAACGAGTACTTGACACAAACCTTTTCCGTTGTTTATATAGAGAAAGCTGATCAAGTGGGGTAATATATAAAAAAGGAGATTTGCTATGAAAGTGATATATGAAAATGAGGTCAAAGCATTGGGCGCAAGCGTCAATGAGTTTGCAGGCGGCAATATGTTCATCATTTTCGGTGAGAATGCGCCGGATGAGCTGAAAGACTATTGCTATTCGGTCAGTGTCAATCCGATCAATGGAACGATCGCGCCGGGACAGTATTTGAAGATTGATGATAATGAGTATAAGATCACAGCCATTGGTGATGAAGCGCCGGTTACGCTCGCGGGGCTCGGGCATATGACGATCAATATGTCCGGCAAGACCGAAGCGGATCTGCCCGGGACGCTTTACACGGAAGAAGCATCGATTCCGGATATGCATGTCGGCACGAAGATTTCTATCATTGAAAAGTAAGATTTATAGATGCCATAGGAAAACCGCCATCCATGAAGGACGGCGGTTTTTGGGTACATAATATTTGAAAAAACGGAGCCCTTTTGGAAAAGGGCAGACAGGACCTTTACAGTAAAGCCGCGCGAAGCTCTGCGTCTGGCCGTTCGGACAAATACGCCGGCGGGATGTCCAGCACGGTTTTTGCTCCCTTGATGCCTTCGTCATACAGCCGCTTTGCCGCGCGGGCGTATGCGATCAGCACGCTCGTGGTAAATTCGGGGTTGGAATCCAGTTTGAGGCTGTATTCGATGACGGCGTTGTTCTCTAAATGCATGCCGGTCTTGCCGGAGCGGATCACAAAGCCGCCGTGTGCCATGCCGCTGTGGTCGCGCAGAAGCTCTTCTTCGCTGATAAAATGCACTGTCGTATCGTAATCGGCAAAATAATTCGGCATGGTCTTGATTTTTTCTTCTACTTTTGCGGCATCCGCGCCGTCTTCCAATACGACAAAACATTCGCGCAGGTGCTTCTCCCGTGTGGAAAGCTCCGGCTGCTTGCCTGAACGCACAGCATCAAGAGCCGCGTCAATCGGTATCGTATACTGCTTGGCGTTTTTGACCCCTTCGATCCGGCGGATCGCGTCGGAATGGCCCTGGCTTACGCCTTTGCCCCAGAAGGTATAATCCTTGCCTTCGGGAAGCACTGCGTTGGCATAGACACGGTTCAGGGAAAACATTCCCGGATCCCAGCCGACGGAAATGATCGCGACATGGCCGCTTTCGCCTGCCGCCGCGTCCACATTGGAAAAATGCTCCGGGATTCTTGCATGCGTGTCAAAGCTGTCAATGACATTAAAGAGCTTTGCGTACTGCGGTGTCTGTTCCGGCAGGTCGGTTGCCGAACCGCCGCAGAGGAGCAGGACATCAATCTTGTCCGTCCATGCATCTGCTTCATTTGCAGAAACAACGGGCACATTTTCGGTCTGGATCGTCACCGTTGCCGGATCGCGTCTCGTAAAGACCGCCACCAACTCCATATCCGGCGCGTATTTGACCGCGCATTCGATGCCGCGACCCAGATTGCCATAGCCCATAATACCGATTCTAGTCATTTCGTTTCTCCCTTCTGTCTGCTTGCTTGTCACACTATTGATTGCGCACAATTTTTATTAGGATACCACATCATTGCGGTTCCGGTAAACCATTTTTTGCGGGGATATGAAAATTTTAAAAATCTGCTATTGTTAAAAGCAAGCTGACATTGCATTGATATAATTGACAGAAATCTTAACCATATCTTAGCCGTCATCATCTTGTGGTTGTGATAGGATATCTTTGATTGGAGGAAAGTATGAAAAACCGGACGGGCATATTGTCGGATGGCTTGATAACGGTCATCTTATTGACGGGAGCGTTTGTGTTGTGCCTGAATATTCAGTCGGCATTTGAGAGCAGCGCGCTCATACCGCTGATCTTTAATCTTTCCGTTTTTCTGATATCACGGTTTACAGACGGATACAGCATGGGAATTATTGCATCCCTGGTCAGCGTGCTTGCGGTAAACTATGCATTTACATTTCCGCACTTCCGGTTTAATTTTACAATTTTTGAAAACTTTTTATCGGCAGTCATTCTCCTGATCGTTACGATCATGACCAGTATGATGACAACGCGCATCAAGGTACAGGAGCAGCGGCGGCGGGAGATGGAAATGGAGCAGCTGCGCGCGGATCTTCTCCGTGCGATATCCCACGATTTAAGGACGCCGTTGACTTCTATTTACGGAACCTGTGAAGCTGTTTTGGCAAACGGCGAATTGCCGGAGAGGCAGCGGAGAGAGCTGGTAGAAGGTATCAGATCGGATGCGAAATGGCTGATCGATATGGTGGAAAACCTGTTGTCAGTGACCCGCATAGAGGGCGGCGCTTTGAACCTCTCCGTAAAGAGCACGCCGGTAGAAGAACTGACAGATGTGGTTATCCGGAAATTCAAAGATTCACATCCTGACACACAATTGGAGGTGGTTTTGCCGGAGGAATTTGTTTCGGTATCCATTGATCCGCTGTTGATCGGGCAGGTTCTGCTCAACTTGCTGGACAACGCCACGCAGCACGCCAGGGGGATGACGCTGCTGCGATATGAAGTGCGAAGTGAAGAGGGTCATATCTGTTTTCGGGTTACAGATGATGGGTGCGGCATGGAGGAAGCAGAATTAAAGAAACTGTTTTCGGGGATGCCGAAACGCGATGACAGACCTGCGGATGGCAAGAAAAGGAATATGGGCATCGGATTATATGTGTGTGCGGCGATCATTAAGGCGCATGGCGGAAGCATACGGGCGGAAAACCGGGTGCCGCATGGCTTGGCCATGTCGTTTAGATTGCCCGCGGAGGTTGCGTCAGATGAGTGATTCCAGAAAAATTTTAATAGTAGAAGATGAGAAACATATCATAGATTTTTTGTCGGTCCGTTTTGAACAAGAAAAGATACTGACCGAACATGCGGGTACGCTTCGGGCGGGGCTGGAAAAAGCTTTGTCATGGCATCCGGATCTGGTGGTTCTGGATCTTGGATTGCCTGATGGTGACGGAATGGATTTCATACATACGGTCCGCGATCAGTCGGATCTGCCGATCATTGTCCTTTCGGCGCGTCTGGATGAAATGGACAAGGTCGCGGCGCTGGATGCAGGGGCAGATGATTATATGACAAAACCGTTCGGCACAGAGGAGCTCATGGCAAGGATCCGCAATGTCATGCGCAGCAGACAGCGGATCACAGCCGAAACAGAAAAAGAGCCGGACGAAGAACGGTTCGGAGCAATGACCATATTTTATAAAAACCATCAGATTTTTGTCGATGGAAAAGAAATACATTTGACCAGAACCGAATTTTCCATATTGGAATATCTCGCGAGAAACGCGGGAAAAATATTGCGGTATGAGGATATCATCAACCACACCTGGGAATGGATAGACAGCGGGAGCATCAAAAAGCTGCAGGTGAATATGGCAAATATCCGGAGAAAGCTTGGGGAAAAACCGGGGGAAAGCACTTATATCGTCAATGAGCTTGGGGTCGGATACCGCATGCGCTAGAAATATGAAAAAGCAGGATGACCTTTGTGAGAGGAGAGTAGGAATGAAGGGTTCAGATCTGATCATTGACATTGTCTGCAGCGTGATCGTCTTTGGCATGGGCGCACTGGCGCTGTGGTCAGAGTACGGCGGAAGCAAGCCGGATCAGGAGGATGAGGAACAGGATTACGCCAGCGAACGGAACCACCGGGCATAATCTGCTTTTTCTTCGTTCAGGCAGATGCAATAATAATCAATTGTAGCGTCCTCGTCCGCAAACCGAACCGGGATGCGGTCGTCGCGTTTTCCTATGACATAAAGCGTGATATCGGTGGCAAAACCGGCGATGGAGGACGCTTTGGATATCTCGGCAAGCGCGTCAATGTCGCTCTGCAGCAAAAATTTGGAATCCGGCATCTTTTTTCTGACGAGGTCATCCCACACACCGATTTCAGCGGCCATGATAAAGGTTTCGCCATTCATTTCCTTAAAAGAAACTTCGGGCTGAGCGGCTTTCGGATGATCCGCAGGGACATACAGATACAGTGTTTCGGAGCCGCACTTTTTGCAGAACAGATCTGCTCCGGAAATCGCATGATCTAAAATGATCATCTGATAGGTCCTGTCGTAAAGACCGGCGATCAGCGCCTTGTCGTTTCGGATCTCTGAGGTGATGGTTTTGCTCGGATAAAAGCCGGAAATTTTCGGAATGTATTCCATGATCGGGCCGGGGGCGCAGGAACCCAGTGAAATCGTATGGCGGCTTTTGTGAAGCGCGCGTACCTGCAGGAGCATCTGTTCGTTTTCGCGTAAAATATTTTCGGCAAAGGAGGCTGCAAGACGGCCGTTTTCGTTCAAGAGCAGTCGCTTGTTTTTGTGCTCAAAAAGCGGCACGCCGAACTGCGCCTCCAGCTTCTGCATGGAGCGCGTCATGGTCGGCTGGGTGATGTGCAGCTTCTCGGAAGCTTTTGACAGGGATCCTTCGTGGCAAAACGCGACAAATTGTTCTAATAGATAGGTTTCGATCATCATAATAAAGCTTTTTCCAACGGTTTATATTTGTGTCAATCTCTGCAGAAAATCTCGCTGGCGTTGCCAAATATATACTTGTGGCGTATATAAATATGCATAAGTTCAATTATACAACAGAAGTATATCATGTTATGATTCATCTTGTAAATAGGCGGCTATTCCGCCGGTGTGACATATATGCTGTGGAGCGGCCGGCAGGGATATGAAGTATTTCCAGGGAGGAAGAAGATGGGTATTTTGTTTGTAAACGCCAGCCCGAATAAGGACGGAAACACGGCGCGTCTTGCGGCGGAGTTACTGTCGGGCAAGGAGTATGATACATTAAATCTGATCGATCACAAGATTTATGCCTATGGGCAGGTTTACCCCGATGACGGATTTGAGGAAGTAATAGGACAGATCCGGTCGGCGGACACTGTCGTTATGGGATCGCCTTTGTACTGGCACAATATCTGCGGATTGATGCGCAACCTTTTGGACCGTTGTTACGGCTATCTGGGGCAGGGCGAGATGAAAGGGAAAAAACTCTATTTTATTATACAGGGGGCTTCCCCGACCAAGGAGCAGCTTGCGGCATGTGAATTTACGATGTCGCGGTTTGCGATGCTGCATGGATTCGAGTACAAGGGAATGGTTACAAACGAGAGGGACGCGAAGAATTTTGCGTGGTGATCGGTTCTGGGTTTGTTTGACTGGCGAAATGATGGCATGAAACCTATCACATTAAGGAGGAGTTGAAATGAACACATTTACTTACAGTTACCCGGTGAAGGCCTATTTCGGTGAAAAGGCCGCGGAGAAAAATCTTGCGGCGGAACTGTCAAAGTATGGGGAGAATGTACTGCTGGCGTATGGCGGCGGTTCGGTAAAGAAGAACGGCATCTATGATGAACTGGTGGGCATCCTGAAAAACGCCGGAAAAAAGATCACGGAATTCACAGGCATTATGTCCAATCCGACTTATGAGAAGGTGCAGGAGGGCGCGAAACTCGCCAAGGAAAATCAGATTGATTTCATTCTTGCGGTCGGCGGCGGTTCTGTGATCGACTGCTGCAAGGTGGTTTCCGCACAGGCGAAGCTGGATGAGGATATTTGGGATTTTGAATATGTGCAGCACGGCGTGCCGTCTGAATTTATTCCGATGGGAGCTGTCGTGACGGCGTTCGGGACCGGTGCGGAAATGAACAACGGGGCTGTTATTACTAATGAAGAGAAAAAATCCAAGTCTCCGCTGTGGGGAGCGTTCTATGATTTCGCGGTTCTGGATCCGGATTACACGATGACCATGCCGATGAAGCAGGTCATTTCCGGGGCATTTGATTCCTTATCCCACAGCATGGAAACCTATATGGGTTCGCCGCGGGAGGTCAATCTGTCGGATGAGATCAACGAGGCGACGCAGCGCAACATCATCCGCAATATCCGTGCGACGCTCCGGAATCCGGATGACAGGCAGGCGAGAAGCGAGCTGGTCTGGGCCGCGGCAATGGCAGAAAACGGGATTTTAAAGATCGGAAAGGTGACGGATTTCCAATGCCATATGCTGGAGCATCAGCTTGGCGCTTATACGGACTGTAATCATGGACAGGGGCTGGCGGTGCTGCATCCCGCATTGTACCGGCACATGCTTCCCGAAGCGGCACCGCAGTTTGCAAGGCTGGCAGTGGAAGTCTGGGGGATTGACGCGTCGGGAAAGAGCGAAGGGGAATTGGCAGATGCTTTTATCGATGCACTGGCGTCGTTCATCAAAGAGATCGGGCTTCCGACGACCTTTGCGGAAATGGGCATTGGAACAGACACTGACTTCAAGGCGATTGCGGAATCGACGATCCTCGCGGGAGGCTGCGTGAAGAAATTTACGCCGGAAGAATTGTGTGAGGTTTTGGAGGAGTGTATGTAATTGGCGGTTTTTACAGGATTTTTGGAGGGTTGAGAGCGTGAAAAAGAAAATCGAATTTATCGATTCCACGGCTTTTTGGCAGATGTCACGGGATTCATGCATTGCTTTTGCAGACGCATACAATCCCGTGTACCCTAAAGGGAATTTGCCCTTTAGGGTACAGTACGGGTATATCTGCGGCAATTTTTTGTTAATTTATTACGCTTTTTGTTTCATTCCTTAAATCTTTGTATGCCTTATTCAAAAGCTTTCGGGTGCTCTTTGATATATTGATATATATCCTCTTTGACTTCATCATCTGTGATACGATCATAATACCGTTGCCGCCATTTCGTGTAATCCATTTGCTCACGCAGAACTGCGGAAATAAAATATTCAGTTTCTACTACGCCGATATTTTCTTGTAAACAATTCATGCCGATTTGCAATATTTCTGCCGTATTTCTCATTCTGATTCCTCCCATCTCGTTATAAACTCAATTGGATTAATGAGCTTAATCTGCTCAGACTGATACTTCAGCAACCTATCATCCACGGTAATAAAATAATCACATTCTGAATAAATGGCACAAGCAACATGATAGGCATCTAATCGCTTTATTCCAGTTTTCATAATTGGCTCTGTCATATTTTCTATGGTCTCTATTATATCAGGATTTATAATGTAATGTGCGTATTTTTTTATAAAGTTAATAATAGTATCCCTTCGCTCAAGAAATGGATTTCTGTCTTGTTCGTATTGAATTGCGAATGATGAAACCAATTCTATATTCCCGTTTTTTATCAGCTCTTGAATCATCAGTTTTGCCTGTGTTTCTATTGATATGCGTAATTGCATTTGTGTGTCATAAGGTCGGTTATAACAACAGTTGTCCAAGTAAATTTTCATTACACAGTCCTTTCCTATATTTTGCCTCTAATACCGACAGTTATTATCTGACTTACTCTGTCGGATGCCAGTGCTGTCAACAACTCACTTTGTTCGTTGGACAGTACTTGGCTCCACTTCTATTAGCTAATGTCTGTTAATTACGGACAGTATATAATCTGGATAATATGTCCAGTCATTATTTGATATTCTTTATCTAAAGAATGTAACTTAGCTTATATAGTATATATCGATATATGGTGAGCGTTCAAGCCTTTTGGCTCAAAGCTTTAAAATATATACTCGTAGCGTATATAAATATGCATAATTTCGATTATACATATCAGGAAAATCATGATAATATTTTTTTGGCAGATGTCACAGAATTCGTGCGTTGCCTAGTGAACGCAACACATGAAGTAGGCGGGGAATAATGCAAGGAGGAAATGACATGATGAAAAAAAGAATGGCAGAGGTTGGGATCATTGCGGCAGTCGTTGCGGGCTTATTGGGAATGGGAATGTTTTCAGACCATGCGGATGCTGCAGCAAAGAAACCTTTGGCAATTTACTTTTCGTATGCGGAAAACATTGATACAAACGATATGAGTGAGGATGCTTAAGCTGGCACCTGCAAAAGTCAAAAATCTGAGTGATTACGATACGATTTATCTGGGAACTCCGATCTGGTGGTACTCGCTTCCGCAGCCGGTTGTGACATTTCTGCGGTCGAACGATTTCAGTGGAAAGACGATTTATGTTTACGGCATCCATGAGGGCAGCGGATGGGAAAACAACATCGAAAAGATTCAGGAGCTTTGCCCGGATGCGACCGTAGTAAAAGGCATTACTGTCTATGGTGATGCTCCGGCGAAATCTGTCAAAAAGAGAGCGGACAAATGGCTCGACGGAATAAAATGAAGCAGTGGATTTTGGCAGTCATCCTGATTTGCGCGTTTTGCGTATTACCACTGTTTGCAAATGCGCAGGACATGCCATTCGCCGCAACAAAGGAAACGGTCAGTATGAATGAAACATATACGAAAAACACACCGATTTCCGATGTGATAAAGGGCGCTGATTTCGGAGAATTCGGAAGGCTTCTTTTCCCTGCGGATACGGGATTCTACAGCGGAGATACCCTTGGAAATCTGAAGCTTACATGGTATTCCAATATTCAGCCTGATAAAACGGTAGAAATTGTGAATCATCTGAAGACGCAGGCAAGGAACGGGGAAACCATATTTTACGACATATACACGGATGCGGAGAAAGCGGCTGATCCGGACAAAGAAGATACCGGACTGTTTTTCTTCCGGGGGAAGCCGGGAGAAAAGTTTGCAATCTGCAATGCCGGAGGAGGGTTCGCCTATGTCGGGGCAATGCACGACAGCTTTCCTCATGCACTGGAGCTGTCGAAGAAGGGTTACAATGCGTTTGCCCTGATCTACCGCCCCGGAGCGCAGACTGCCTGTGAGGATCTGGCGAGAGCGATCGCATTTATCTTTAGTCATGCGGATGAGCTGCAGGTGGATGTGAAGGAGTATTCTTTGTGGGGCGGCAGCGCAGGCGCAAGAATGGCGGCGTGGCTGGGTTCTTAGTGACGGTATAGCAAGCTACCGGACGATGCAGGCAAGAATTGATGCCATTCAGAAAAATGGCACGGATGCCAAAATAGAAGTGTTCCGGGGACTGTCGCACGGGTTTGGGCTTGGCACGGGAACGGCAGCGGAAGGATGGCTTGACCATGCGGTGGCTTTCTGGGAAAGGCAGATGGATGCCCGATGAAAGCACTTGAGGGTTAAAAATGTTTGTGCTAATATTTTAAAATGAAAAAGTACTGGAAAGAAATCGGGTATGGGAGAGGAGCGGCAAATGGCGGATTTATACATGATGAGACATGGACAGACACTGTTTAATCTTCGCCATATGATACAAGGGTGGTGCGACGCGCCGCTTACGGAGCTTGGGATCGGGCAGGCAAGGGTTGCCGGAGAATATTTTAAGAACAAGGGCATTACCTTTGACCACGCTTACAGCTCAACAGCGGAGAGGGCTTGCGATACGCTGGAATTGGTCTGCGATATGCCTTATGAGAGGGTAAAGGGCCTTAAGGAGATGAATTTCGGTAAATACGAAGGGCAGAGCGAGGCGATGAATCCGCCCCTTCCTTATCTGGATTTCTTTAAGAAATACGCAGGTGGGGAGAGCCAGGACGAGGTGCAGGAACGGATGGTGAAAACCGTTGGGGAGATCATGGCGCAAGAGGGACATGAATCGGTACTGATTGTCACGCTTGCCGCCATCCGTGAGCTTGCCGGATTTCTGGATGCGGACGGCGTTGAGGGGATCTTAAACGAGCTTGTATCATACGAATTGTCTGACGAAAAGGCAGAGCAGGTGAGCGCTATGCGAAAAGCATTACAGCAGCTGGATTGGGATTTTTTGGGAGGGGTGTGAAGAATAGAGCATGGAAAACAAAACGATTGACAGAATAAGGGATGTGGACTAAAATAAAAAAGTATAAATAGTATAAACAGAGATAAAAAGTATAAACAGTATAAAAGGAATTGAAAAGTATAAACAGTGCAAAAGGTACACATGGTTCCATAGTGGATTCTTTTAGAATATAGGGGAATTGCATGCAAAATCCATTTTCTACAACATTTAGCAGACTTCCTGAGAGATCATATGTATCGACAACAGCGCCAAAGGATATTATAGAAAATTTTTCATATGACAATCCTACGGAGGCTGTTTTTAAAATTACCGGACTCAGAGGCTCCGGAAAGACAGTGATCTTGTCGGCGGTTCAGAAGCATTTTTCTACGAATTCAGACGGGTGGCTTGTATATACCTTGAATCCGTCAAGGGATATGCTTCTGCAGTTTGCGTCATCTCTCTACAACGAAGATTTTATTTCTAAAAAGCCAAAGAGTAAAAGTATTAATATTTCCGCCTCTGTTTTAGGAACAGGAGGGGGTTTTGGATTTTCGGGTGATGCAGAAGACAAATTCTTTGATATCGGAATAGAAATAAAGAAAATGCTGGACATCGTCAAAACGGAAAGAAAGAAAATTCTGATCTGCGTGGATGAAGTGTCGAAAACGCCGGATATGGTTGTTTTTTCTTTGGAATTTGCCGGATGGCTCATCCAAGGTTTTCCGGTATTTTTCGTCTGTACGGGATTGTATGAAAATGTCATGGAATTGGGCAATACAAAAAATCTCACCTTTTTTCGTCGAGGAAAAACGATTTCCACCATGCCGTTGAATCAAATTAAAATGGCGGAAGTTTATAAGAATAAATTACGCATTGATGTTAGTCTGGCAAAGGATTTGGCATCGATCACCAAGGGATACGCGTATGCGTTTCAGGAATTGGGATCGCTGTATTTTACAAAAGGCGCGGAGTTGCCGCTGGATGAAATTATCGAGGAGCTGAAAAGGGAATTGTTTTCTTATTCATATGAGAAAATATGGGAGGAGCTCTCTGTTGAGGACAGGTTTTTAGCAGGGTTGCTGACGGAAAAAGACGAGTACAAACGCAATGAGATTCTGGATTTAATGGGGGATAAAAAAAATAATTATTCTGTGTACAGAGACCGTCTGCTCAAACGAGGCGTCATTACTGCCAGGCAAGGATATATTGGTCTTTACCCACCGTACTTTTCGGAATACATCAAAGAATACGGACTATAATACCAGTCCCCATCATATACCTGCCGCGTATATTCATATACCTGCTTTCAATTATACAAACAGTAAAATTTGTTGTAAAATATCAGACATCAGGTAGCAGAAACCAAAATATATGAGGAGGGAAACATGGACTATATTACATTGAATGATGGAAACAAAATGCCGGCAATCGGCCTGGGAACCTTTATGATGGCGCCGGACGCGGCACAAAAAGCAGTGGAAAGCGCTTTGGCGAGCGGTTACCGGCTGATCGATACGGCAAACGCATATATGAATGAGCGTGCCGTGGGCCGTGGGATCAAGAACAGCGGATTAAAGAGGGAGGAAGTATTCCTGGAATCCAAGCTGTGGCCTGCCGTATATACCAGGGAGAGCGCGGTAGATGAGATGCTGGAGCGGCTGGACACGGATTATGTGGACCTGCTGTTGATCCATCAGCCTGCGGGCGACTATATTGCAGGGTACAAAGCATTGGAAAAGGCTGTGAAGGAAGGCAAGGCAAAATCCATCGGACTTTCCAACTGCGAGGGCGAACCGCTCGAAAAGATCATGGAGATTGCCGAGATCAAACCGGCAGTGATCCAGGTGGAAGCGCATCCGTATTTCCCGCAGAATGAGCTGAAAGAGCGGATCGCAAAGGATGATATCCACATTCAGGCGTGGTATCCTCTTGGCCACGGCGATAAGAGCCTGCAGGAAGAGAAGGTATTTGCCGATCTTGCCACAAAATACAGCAAAAGCACAGCGCAGATCATCCTTCGCTGGCATGTACAGAGCGGCAATATCGTGATCCCGGGCAGCACGAATCCGGATCATATCAGGGATAATGCGGACATCTTTGATTTCACGCTGACGGATGAAGAGATGGCAGCGATCAAGGCTGTTGACAAAAATACCCGCTACTATACGCCGGACCCCGCGGTGGTAGCGTCCTATGCGACAATGGAGCTTCAGCCTGAGAAAGATGTATAATACGCCGCGATCCGCGTTTTGACATTTTCCTGAATGTTTTTAAAATAAAAGCCGTAATCCTTATCGTGGTAGCTTTCCGGGCCGAACATAGCGCCCATGGGACCCTCTACCACATCCATAAAGGAATAATCCCCACCCGGAGAACGCACGACGACACCGCGCTTCGTATCGACGCGGGCGTCTGCCACTCCGGGTGTTTTGGTTGTATATTCCTGCGTCACTTCATTGTAGAATACGCTGCCGAGATTGTCCGAAGCCGGAGCGTAGGTTTCGTCCCGTTTCCAGTTGAGCGGATTGATCGCGATTGCGTTTTTCAAAACGACGACATTCCTGTGGTCATGGTTGCCCGCGCCTTCGGTATTCCATGAAATGATCACGCCTGTGTCGTCTGCCCGCTCGGCAAATTTCAGATGCGGGTTTGCCGCAAGGAGGTCTTTGGTGATCGAAAATCCGATCGCGTAAGCCGCGATCATCCGCTTGTAATAGTCAGGATGTTCTTTCATATAATTCGGCAGGATTACATCCTTGAGCATGGAGGAACCTTGCGAATGACCGGCCAAAATGAAAGGGCGGCCGTTGTTGTAATGTTCAAAATAATAATCGAGAGCGCCGTACAGATCGTCTACCTGCTCTTCCTTCGGACCCAGATCGTCTTCGGTCATGCCCACGACGGCGGCAAGATTCACCTGGCGGTAGAACGGCACAAACACATTGGTCGATTCCTCATAGGCGACAGCCATTTTCTTGTAATTGATCGCTGCGGTCGCACGCATCGAAGGATGGTCTACGCCGCACAGTTCAACCGCGCCCGGCGTCGGATCGATGTAGGCTGTCGGGTAAATGTAGATCGTGTCTACATCCTTTGTGATCTCAGGCAGCTTGAGCCAGTTGTCTTTGTTGCTGTAATCTGTCTTTCCCAATGTTTACTTCCTTTCCGGGTCGTATGAACTGTATTCAAACGGATTTTAACATGTTACCAAGGTGTTGTGTCAACCGGCGGCGTACCGGCTGCATATTTAAAATCAGAAAAATAAAATCCCAAATAGATGAAAAAAGAAGTGCATAAACAGCAGAAAGGTGGTATCATTTGAGGGCAGAGGCATGAAAGATTTCGTGATGTTTTAGAAGGAGCGGGGATGAACACTTCAAATATTATTATTGCCGTGATTCTGGTTATCATTCTGATTCCTGCGGTGCGGGGCGCGGTTACGCATCTGAAAGGAGAGGGCAGCTGTTGCGGAGGACCGAAAGAAAAGGTTCAAAAAAAGAAGATAAAGGGCAAACCGCTTTCGGTGCTGACGATTCACATCGATGGCATGAAATGTGACAACTGCAAAAATCGTGTGGAAAACGCGATCAACGGGCTTGATGGCGTCGTGGCAAAGGTGAGCCTGGGGAAAAAGCAGGCAAAGGTCTACTGCTACCGGGATATCGACGAAGATATCATCAAAAGTAAAATTGAAGGGAGCGGTTACCATGTGGTCGCATAGCGCGCCATATATGGTTTTGCGGCAGAAAGCAGGGAGGATACGGTTTATAAACAGCAGATGGAGACCAGCGTCAGAAATGTCAGCACGCAGCTTGCCCACTTCCTGGAAGGTGACGGGCAGGACTTTTTGAATCTTGCGCATTATTACAGAGACCATGCGGAAGATATGCGCATTGAATTTCTTAAAACGGGTGAACGATACCTACGGACATGACAAGGGCAATGTCATGATAAGAAAGTGCAGCCGGATGGTCTGCGACATATTCAAGCATTCGCCGGTCTTCCGCATCGGAGGCGATGAGTTTGTCGTCATATTGCAGGGACATGACTATGAACACATAGACGATCTCCGCCGCGAGATGGAACAGCAGATGAACGAATGGGCTAAGGACGATTCTTTGAAGAACTGGGAAAAGGTTTCGGCTGCATTTGGCTATGCATCGTACGATCCGGAGCAGGACAACAATGCGGATTCGGTGTTTAAGCGGGCGGACAAAGCCATGTATCACAATAAAAAAGAGATGAAAGCCGTGCGGACGGAATAGCAGATGTGTGGATCCCGTTCAAAGCCGGATAAGGAATAGGGAGCACAATAAAGGTTATGCGATTAACCTATTGTTGTTGCAGGACTTTTCTTCTAAAATATATGTCATAAAGGACATACGAAGAGGAGGGCTGTGACAATGATCAGGAATGGTTTTTCCAAAGAAGTGTTCCGTATCGCGGTTCCGGTGGCACTGCAATCCATGCTGCAGTCGTCTTTTTCCATGATTGACCAGGTCATGGTGGGGCAGCTCGGTGAACGGGCGATTGCTGCGGTTGAGATTGCGGGAAAGCCGGGCTTTATTTATTCTTTTGTCATCGGTGCCATTGGTGCCATCGCAGGGATCATGATCTCCCAGTACATCGGGAAAAAGGACCGCAGGGCGGAAGAGACAAGCGTCTGCATCAACTTTCTGGCAATGGTGCTGACCGGGTGCATTTTCTTTATCCTTGCAACAGGATTTTCCTTGTCATTTGTGAAGCTGTTCAGCGGGGATACCGCTGTCATACAAGACGGCAGTTCTTATCTGGGGATCATCGGCTGGGCTTTTGTGCCTTTGGGGATCAGCAATATTCTCGGAGTCGCCATTCGGTGCCGCGGCAAGTCTTCCTGGCCGCTTTATGTCGGTCTCGTGTCTGCTTTGACAAATACCGGGCTGAATTACTGCCTGATCTTTGGGCACATGGGCATGCCCGCGCTCGGAGTGGACGGCGCGGCATACGCCAGTGTCGTTTCGCAGATATTGGGGGTCGTTCTTACCGTCATTTTGTTTTTGCGTCTTTATGTCGGGATCCGGTTTTCCATAAAGCTGGGAAAGGACGGCTATCTGCAGTATTTTGCCATGCTGCTTCCGGTCGTCGTCAATGAATTCCTCTGGGCGGCAGGGCAGAGCGTCAATACCTTTGTGTACGGGCATATGGGCACGCATGAACTGGCAGGCATGTCGCTGACGGGCTCGGTTCAGGGGCTGACGATCGGCGCATTGAGCGGACTGTCCCAGGCGGCGGGGATCCTGATCGGAAAACGGCTCGGCGAAAGGGAATACGATAAAGCATACGAAGAGTCAAAAACGCTGTGCCTGTACGGGTTTATCGGAGCTATTATATTATCCGTGCTGCTTATTGCGTTGCGGTATCCTTATGTGGAGATATTCCGGGTGTCTGATGATGTGCGCAGGATCGGCGCGCAGATTCTTTTAGCGTTTGCGGTTCTGATGCCGGTAAAGGTTCAGAACATGATCCTGGGCGGAGGAATCATCCGCAGCGGCGGCAGGACGAAATACATTATGATGATTGATGTATTTGGGACATGGCTGATCGGTGTGCCTCTGGCGATTGTCTGCGGTCTGATATGGAAGCTTCCCATTGTGTGGGTTTATTTCATTCTGTCGCAGGAAGAGCTGATCCGCTATATTATTTCCGTTTTCATGTTCCGTAGCCGCAGGTGGATGAGCACGATTGTGTAGAAAAATAAAGGATTTGACAACAAAAATCATCTGTGATAGAGTGGATGAAGTTAGACGGTACTAACACATGCAAAAAAGGAGGATAGGTCATGAATTTAGGGAAATGGGGACTGTTTTTATGCGGGACGCTGTTTGGGTCGGCGGGGATCCGCATTCTTGCAAGCAAAGACGCAAAAAATGTCTATACGAAATGCACGGCGGCAGCTCTGCGGGCCAAGGATGTCATCGTAGACCAGGCGACGGTGCTGCAGGAGAACTGCGAAGACATTTATGAAGAGGCGAAATCCATCAACGAAGCCCGTTACCAGGCGGAAGCCGCAGAGGAAGATGAAGTATTCCAGGAAGAGGCAGTGGCAGAATAAGGACAGCCTATCGGAGATAAAAATGAAATTTACGATCAAACATGAGCTTCCGGGACGGCTGAGGGTGCATTTTTCTTTGCGGCGGTTGAGCTTTGCGCAGGCGGATTCATTGGTATATTTTTTACAGATGCAGGAAGGGATAAGCGCTGTAAAGGTCTATGAGCGGACAGCCGATGCCGTAATACGGTTTGACTGCGGGCGGGAAAGGGTTCTTTCCATCCTGCGCAGTCTGAGATTAAACGAAATAGAAGTGCCGGAAGCCTATCTGGATAATTCAAGTCGCCAAGCAGAGGCGGCTTATTTCGATAGAATCGTGACGCAGACGGTGATGAATTATGGACGGAAGCTCCTTCTTCCCAAGCCCGTATGGACCGCCTGGACATTGCTTCGGTCGGCAAGATTTCTGGTGAGGGCAATCCGTGCCATCCGGCGCAGGCGACTTGAGGTGCCGGTATTGGATGCGATCGCGATCCATGCGTCGCTGCTGACGGGAGATTATGCCACGGCATCGTCCGTCATGTTTCTTTTAGACATTGGAGACACGATTGAGGAATGGACGCATAAGAAATCCGTTGACGATCTTGCCCGGCGCATGTCCTTAAACATCAGCAGCGTGTGGCTGTTGAAGGATGGCGGGGAGACGCAGGTTGATGGCGACAGCATTCAGGAGGGCGACCGGGTCGTCGTCCGGATGGGGAATCTGATCCCGTTTGACGGGGAGGTCGTGTCCGGGGAGGCCATGGTCAACCAGTCCGCGATGACGGGCGAGGCGCTTCCGGTCCGTAAAGATACCGGCAAAAGCGTGTTTGCCGGAACGATAGTCGAGGAGGGAGAGATTGTCGTCATGGTAAAGAAGGTCGGCGGAACCGGGCGGTTTGACCAGATTGTCCGGATGATCGAGGATTCAGAGAAGCTGAAATCCTCGCTGGAAAGTAAGGCGGAGCACCTGGCGGACAGGCTGGTTCCATATACGCTGGGCGGGGCAGCGCTTGTTTATTTTCTGACAAGGGACATTTCAAAGGCTGTTTCCGTGCTGATGGTGGATTATTCCTGCGCGCTGAAGCTGGCGATGCCGATATCCGTTCTGTCGGCAATCCGGGAAGCGGCGAGGTACAATATCACGGTCAAGGGCGGACGGTTTTTAGAGGAAGTATCAGAAGCGGATACCATTGTTTTTGACAAAACAGGCACGATTACCAAGGCGCAGCCAAAGGTCGTGGATGTGATCTCATTTAATGGCGAGGATCCGGACGAGCTGCTGCGGGAGGCGGCATGCCTGGAAGAGCATTTTCCGCATTCCATTGCAAATGCCGTCGTAGCGGCCGCCTTGGAAAAAGGTCTGCACCATGACGAGCTGCATTCGGATGTGGAATATATCGTGGCGCATGGCATTTCCACCCTGATCGGGAATAAAAAGGCGGTTATCGGAAGCTACCATTTTGTTTTTGAAGATGAAAAGGTTCTCATTCCGGAAGGAATAAAGCAGAAATACGATTCCCTGCCGAAAGAGTATTCCCATTTGTATTACGCAAAAGAGGGAACGCTTGCAGCCGTCATATTGATTGAGGATCCCCTGCGCGAGGGCGTGGGTGAAGTAATACATTCGCTGCGGGAAATGGGGCTTTCCCATGCGGTCATGATGACGGGGGACAGTGAGAATACGGCGCGTTCTATTGCGGGGCATATCGGCATCAGCGAATACTATGCGGATGTCCTGCCGGAGGATAAAGCGGGATATGTGGAGCGTGTGAAGGCGGATGGCAGCCATGTGATCATGGTCGGGGACGGGATCAATGATTCACCGGCCTTGTCTGCGGCAGATGTCGGTATCGCGATCAGTGACGGCACGGAGATTGCAAGGCAGATCGCGGATGTCACGATTGGGGCAGAAGGACTGTCGGAGCTGATCCGGCTGCGGCGCTTAAGCGATGCGCTGATGAAGCGGATACGGTTCAATTACCGTGCGATCCTGTCGTTTAATACATCTCTGATCGTATTGGGACTTTTAGGGATCCTGCCGCCGGCGGTGTCCGCGTTATTGCACAATACATCCACGGTCACGCTTGGGTTAAAGAGCATGACCGGGCTTTTGGATGATTGAAGAAATGCCTCAAAAGTGATATGATTAATATGTTCATATTGATCGCCCATGATGTTTTTTGGCAGAGGTATTTCTATGAAGGGTTTTCTGTACAAGAATTCTAAGTTTATCGCATTGGCATTGATTTTCGCCGTATGGTTATCGCTATTGACATTAATGGGAAAGGTAAAGATCCCGCCCGGAGATAATGTTTCTGAGATTCTTATGTATGTCGCTATTATAGGACAGATCTGTGCAGTTTTCCTTATAGCAATATTTGGATTCGGCGGTGAGCCGTCATCTAAAGATGACGGAGTGGATCCGGAGACTTTAATGGACAACATAAAAGAGCGGGAGGATGAAATCGCAAGGCTGAAAAATGAATTATCTGACGCAAAGACGCAGCTTGCAGATACAGACAGTGAGCGGAAAAGTGAGGTCAGCCGTTTAACCGAAGAACTCGAGACATCCGAAGGAGAAATCAGTCGCCTGACGGAAGAATTGGAGACATCCGAAGGGAATGTCAGACGCCTGGCCGAAGAACTCAAAGCTGCCCAAGCTGAAGCTGAGGATTTGAAGGCAGGCAGCGAAAAAGTGCAGGAACTGGAAGAAAAATACAACAGATTGCTCACGGAGCACGATGAACAAAGCGGGGAATTACAGCGGCAACATGCAGAATTAATAAACAGGGATAAATCATTAGAAGAAAAAAATGAACAGTACAGATTGTTAGAGGAGGATCTGTCCAAAGCAGAAAAGACATGTGCCGATTTAGAGGAACGGCTGGGAGCATCTGAGAAAGATCATTTGGAGAAAATTCATGCATTAACCGATGAAAAGGAACGGCTTGAGGAAAGTCTGAAGCAAATGACTCTGAAAGCAGAAGAAAAAACGGAAAGCAGCGCCAAGATTGATCATTCTCTGCTCGACAGTATCAAAAAAGAAACAGATGATATCAGCAATGCTGCTTCGGAAACAAGCCGTCTCTCATTGGAAGCAGCCATGCGTTTGGCGGCACTTGGGGAAGAAGGCAAGGCATTTGCCGATGTTGCAAAGGAAGTATTGACATTCGGAAAGTCCGTGGACAAATCTGCAAAATCTATCAGGGAATTGTGTAATAAATACAGTCGGGATTGATTCATCTTTGACCGGAAGCACTCCTTCGGCCTTGACTGGCTTGTTGATATATATGAGAAAATGTGAAATGGGGGAAGGGCTAAGGAATCATGCTTTTAAGACAGATACAGTTCTTTGTTTCCATTGTAGATGAGAACAGCTTTACAGAGGCTGCTGAGAAAAATTATGTCTCTCAGTCGGCTGTCTCCCAGGCGATGAACGCACTGGAGGCAGATCTGGGAGTAAAGCTGATCGAGAGGAAGAACCGGAGCTTTCAGATTACTACAGCGGGAGAGTATTTTTACCGAAAATGCAAATCTCTTCTTGTCGATCTTGAAACTATCAAGAAAGAGGCGATTCGTCTTGGAAGAGATGAAGAGGTAGCTCTGCATGTCGGATATATCAACCTGTATGCCGGTCCGGAACTGTCGGATGCGATCGCGGAGTTTTCGGCTCTCTATCCGGAAGTCAATATATCTGTGCAGAGCGGCACACATGAGGAACTGTACCATGGGCTTGTTTCCGGGAGTCTTGATCTGGCCTTAAATGACCAGCGCAGAGCTTTCTCTGATGATTATGTGAATATGGAGCTGAAGAATGCTGAATGCATTATAGAGTTGTCGGAGCGTTCTGAGCTTTCCTCCAATGAAAGGCTGGAAGTTGCTGATCTGGCAAAGATGTCTTGTATCATTGTTTCCTCAAAGGAGCAGAGGGAGACGGAGGCAGAGTATTACAGAAACATCCTTGGTTTTGCAAATGATTTCCTTTATGCAGAGACGCAGGAGGAAGCAAGGCTTATGGTGATCGGCAACAGAGGCTTTCTGCCGATAGAGGCCGTCGGAAAACTTCCCGAGGTGTCAGGGGCGATCAAGCGTGTTCCGCTTTACCGGAAGAACCGCAGGGTAACAAGGAAGTATTGTATCTTCTGGCCGGAGGAGAGAACGGGATACTACATAGAGGAATTTGCGCGCATGCTGCAAGCCAGGCTGATTTGAATAAAAGCATAACAGAATCGAGGTGCCTGACAGATAGTTCGTAGTGTGACATTTTGCTATGCATATTTAATGCAGTTGCAAAGCGTATAGATATTTTACGAGGCGTTTCTATGAAACGAAAAACAGCAAAAGAAATGCTTGCAGAATCCTTCCGGGAGCTTGCGGAGAAAAAGCCCGTCGATAAGATCACCGTTCAGGACATCATTGATAACTGCGGATATTCAAAGACTACATTTTATAGGTCGTTCAAGGATAAATATGATCTGATGGTCTGGGCTTATATAAGAAGACAGAAAGAAATCATGGATCAGATGGATGAACCTGATTATGAATGGAAAACAACGCTGCTTGAAGGCGCTTTTATGTTCGATGAACAGAAAGATTATCTTAAGAATCTTCTTCTCCATATGACCGGATATGAGTCGTTTTCAAAATATATGAAACAGCGTCACTTTGAGGCCTTGAGAAAATGCGTCCTCGACGCATCCGGCGAGAAAGAACTGGATATAAAGACAGAAATGTATGTGAGAACATATTGTCAGGGAACAGTGGATCTGATCTGTGACTGGATCATGGGTGTCTATGAGGTCAGCCCAGAGGAGCTTGCTGAGGTTTTTGAGAACTGTCTGCCGATTCCTCTCCATAAATATCTTTTATAAAATATGGTACTCTTTTAGGAAAAAGTACCATTATGGTACTTTTGGCGCAAACTGATAATTGAATGCCTCCGTAGTCTGATTATAATTGATATTGTTAACGCGGACGATATAAACGCGCACAACAATAAATCAGATTACGGAGGTATTTATCATGGCAAACGAAAAAGTGATTGCAGGTCTTCAGGCAATTGTAACAGGTCTTTCCCAGCAGGCTGACGGACATCAGATCCAGTCCCGTATTTTCGCAAGCGAAGGCTTTTCCAAGCTGGCAGATAAGTATGCAGAGCATGCGGAAGAAGAGCGCGGCTATGTCACCAAATGTATCGACCGCCTTCTTGACTTCGGCTGCGAAGTGAAGCTGGAAGCAAAAGAGGAAGCCCCGGTCTGCAAGGATCCGGTTGACTGGGTGAAGTATGATCTGCAGGTATCCAAGGACGGTCTTGCATGGCTGAAAGAGATCGTTGAAGCTGCAAGAGACGACTACAGCACCTTTGATATCCTAAAGGAGTACTACCAGGATGAGGAAGAGGACATGTATTGGGGCGAAGCGCAGCTTGAGCTGATCGAGTGCATCGGCAAGCAGAACTGGCTGCTGCAGCAGCTGTAATCAGGGGAGCATTGCCATGAACGAAAAAGAGATCATTCTGGAAGCAATGAGAAATGCGGGAGAACCGCTAAACGCCGGTAAAGTAGCCGAACTGACCGGACTGGACAGAAAAATCGTAGATAAGGCGTTCGCAGCCATGAAGAAGGATGGCTCTATTGTGTCCCCGATCAGATGCAAGTGGGAGCCTGCTGAGAAATAAGGACGGCACGATTACAAATGGCGTTGAGCAAACCTCGCCATCTGATTTTCTAAAGGAGTCAAATGGAAACATCTATGACACAGACAATTTCCGAACCTCCGCGCCTTTCGGAGCAGTTTTGTTTTCCGCTGTATGCCTGTGCCAAAGAAGTTGTCCGGCAGTATCGGAAGCCGCTGAAAGAATTGAACCTGACATACACGCAGTACATCTGCATGATGGTACTGTGGGAGAACGGCGGCATGACGGAGGGACAGCTTGGAGAGAAGGTTCATCTGGAATCCGGCACGCTTGCTCCCCTTCTGAAGAGGCTGGATAAGGCAGGATATATCAACCGGATCAGGCCGGAGAACAACGAGCGGAAACTATTCCTAACCCTTACGGAAGAAGGCGAAGCATTAAGGGATAAGGCAAAAGGGATTCCGGCAGTGATGAAGGGGTGTATCCCGCTTTCGGAGGATGAATTGATTACCCTGCGCGATCTGTTGAACCGGGCACTCATCGGTATGGATGGGGGAGATAATAAATGACAGCAGAGACCGTTATCGGGATATTGATCCCGTTCCTGGGCACCATCCTTGGCGCGGCTATGGCTTTGACCAGGATGATACGCCTGCAACTTCAAAGTAATGTTCACCCCAGTCACACAGAGCCTGTACGATCGGAACAAGGGACTGCCCGAATTCCGTCAGGGAGTATTCTGTTTTAGGCGGCACGACAGGATATAAGGTACGATTGATGATCTCATCTTCTTCCAGTTCTTTCAGCTGTTTGCTGAGCATCCGGGGCGTTGCCTGCGGAACCGCTTTCTGGATCTCATTGTATCTGCGGGTTCCGTTTATCAACTCATAAACGATCAGAGCTTTGTATTTTCCACCGATGACATCCATAGCCGCTTCTACCGGACAATGATAGGTTTTGATCTTATCAATATTCATTGGATTTTTCCTAACTATACTTTTTGATAGTATGTTACAAAAAAGTGCGTTCTTGTCAAAATGTTTATTATGGCTATAATTATATTTATGAAAGACAGAACTGTTAATCACCAATAAAAGAAAGGACGACAGAAACGATGAGCTGATGAAGATGTTTCATGCTGAGTGCGAGAGGCGCGGCGTGCTGCATACGCCGGATGACTGCTTTCGCTATACAAGCGAACTGCCTGATAAATATGAGCAGATGAGTATTTTTGATATGGAAGGATGAGTGAATGGCATCATCAAAAGAGTATCTGGACTTTGTTCTGGAACAATTATCAGAACTGGATGAGATCAGCAGCCGGGCAATGATGGGTGAATATATCCTTTATTATCGTGGAAGGGTGTTTGGCGGAATATATGATGACAGGCTTTTGGTGAAGCCGGTTCTGGTGGCAGTGAAACTTATGCCGGATGCGGAGATGGAAGTGCCATATGATGGTGCGAAAGAGATGATTCTGGTTGATGACGTGGATAATCGGGAGTTTCTTTGCAAGCTGGTTGAGTGCATGTGGGAAGAACTGCCGGAAAAGAAAAAGAAGAAATGTTCTGGACTAAACATAAGCATGCCATCAAGCACAGCCTTCTCAGAGTTATCAGTGGAGGTCGAAGGATTCGCTTGGTATGTGATTCTCCCTCAGGACCTCAGCGGTTCCTCCCTGGGTCTGCTCTCTTTCTATCCGGTCGCAACTGCCTGGGTAGGAACAACAGCTTTTGCAGCTCTTCCGACCACCATGTATGTGGTGATCAATCTTGTTGAATCACTGGCATTCATTCTTGTTGAAAGCATGATTGTCCGGTCAAACGAATGTAAATTACTTAAGGAGCGAATTGGAAAAGGAAGGAAGGAGTTTCTTACCATACTTTTGGAAGTAGGCGCACTTGTTTGTTCCTTCTTCACTCCTGCCAGATTTCTTTCTTATATTCTGCTCCTGGTAATGACCGCATTATGGATCATACCTGACTTGAGGCTGAAGAGTTTTATCCAGGAGACAAACCGAAATCCTGGGCATTACAAAGCCAGCCATCCAAGGCCCTATGGTGTGGCTAACGGATGCGAATCTCGCAGCAGCGGTGAGTGAAGCAGGAGGGCTTGGAAGCCTTGGCCCCAATGCCGGCCAGACAAGCGTTACGCGCGATCCTGACGAAACCGCGCAGCGTATGAGGCAGGAAATCCACAAGGTACGGAGCTTGACCGGCAAGCCGTTTTCTGTAAATGTTCTCCCGGTGCAAAATGGCGAAGATAGGCAAGGATCTTGAAGTAACTGCAATCGGTCTTGGATGTATGGGCTTATCCCAGAGCTATCCACCGTTCCCGGAAAAGGAAGAAAGCATCCGTTTCCTTCGTCGTGCCGTGGAGATGGGGCAGACCTTCTTTGATACATCCGAAGCGTATGCGGCAGGAAGCAATGAAGAGCTTGTTGGAGAAGCACTTGCGCCCGTAAGGGACAAGGTGAAGATAGCCACAAAATTCGGCTGGGATTTTAAGGACTGCAGGATTGTGGGGCTTGATTCCAGACCGGAAACGATCAAAAAAGCGGTGGATGCATCTCTTAAGAGACTAGGGACTGATCATATCGACCTTTATTATCAGCACAGGTTGCATTAGCGTGGCTTCTGCATCAGAAACCGTTTATCGTTCCGATTCCGGGTACAAAGACGGAAAGCCGTTTGCAGGAGAATATGATCGCTGCTTATGTTGAACTGTCGGATGCGGATTATAACAAACTGGATGAGATCTTAAAGGAGCATACAGTCATCGGCGCAAGGTATTTTGAGGCGACGGAGAGTATGACGGACAGGTCATAAATTTGCATAAGCGATACTTATTAAAAACCGCAGAAAATCGAATTGATGATTTTCGGTGGTTTTCTTATACTTAAAAAGCAGGAAATGGGGGTGCTCTGATGAAGAAGAGAATAGTAGCCGGAGGAATGATGGTTTGCATGCTGGCACTTGCCGGATGCGGACAGCCCGCTACTTCTGCCGATTCTAACACAAACGGAAATACGGAGGAGCAGAAGACGGCAGATGTGGTGGAATCGGTCAAAACAGAAGGTGTATTGGTTGTTTATTTTTCGAGGACAGGCGAACAGTATAATGTAGGTGTGATTGACAAGGGCAATACAGCCATCGTAGCGGATATGATCGTCAGTCAGACGGGAGCCGATATATTCGAGATCCTGCCGCAGGAGGATTACTATCCTTACACCTATGATGAACTGACGGATGTAGCGAAGAAAGAACTAAGGAAACGCTGATAAATAAGGCTATACCGTCTTAAGATCAGCATTTGCAAAAATTTTTCGGTTACTTTATCACTACAATGCCCGGAATGGGCGGAAAAGTAGCTTGTTTCCGGTTTTTTTATCGGTATTTTGTGGATAA
>JAFUYB010000081.1 GCA_017470735.1 Lachnospiraceae bacterium
ATCATCCACCGTGTAATCCGTCATCCGCATCACCCTGACGGGATAGGACACATTCCCGCCCGGCGTCCGGAACTCAACGGTCATTTCATCCGGCATCTTCCCGCCCCTCAGGAACAGCACGCCCGAATGCGGAAATTCCAGTGTCAGGCGGTAATTCCCGTACTCGCTGTCGTCCAGCGCGATCTGCGTGTCATACTCAAAGAACCGGGCAAGCATGAAACCGTCCGTTCCGCTTTCGCACTCGACATGGTATTTTTTGACTTCCCCCCGTTCCCCGGCAACGCCGAGCAGGGAATCCGTGATCCTCTTCTCCTCGGATCCTCCGCCCTGCTCGATGTAATGCTCGTTGCCGTATCTTATGATTCTCTCGTCGCCACGGTAATGCTCCCCGAACATTTCGTTCAGCAGCGGAAGCACCAGCTCGTCGCTCTCCACCACCATCGTCTTGAATGCGTCATCGTATGCAAAATCCGAATCAATGTTCCCCATCTGGTCTCTCCTTTAAGCAGTTTTTATTATAGGGCGTACATACCCTTTTTTCAAGCAAAATCGGCTTTTTCAAAAGAAAAAAACCGCGCATGACATAATAGCCCCGCGCGGTTTTTCTCATATTCATGTAATGATGCATCTGAATCCTGCCGGTTTTTTCTGCTCCGGCCCCGGTTTTTTCCTTTTCCCGCCGGAAAGCTCGCTGTTGACATCTTCCGCGATCTGTCCGTGCAGGCCGTAAAGGTAGTCCCCCGGACACGCTTTTCTCGCGAACCAGCGGTGGACGGTCATGTTCTGCTTTCCCACCTGCCCGATCAGGGAACTGTCCCCTCTCCAGCGGAGCTCCGGTATCCCGTTCCTCCTGCAGATGTCCGCCAGCAGAAGGACCAGCGACCGGTATGCCGCGTCCGACACATGCCACCCCGTCTCCGCCCCGCCGTCGTTCGCCACCTCGATGGTGACCGCGCGGTGGTCGTTTGCGGCACTGGACGAGCACCACGACCGGTCCTTCTCCTCGACATACATGCCGATGCGCCCGTCGCTTCCGATCCCGTAGTTGGACGACGCTTTCCTCGCCGGGGAGGCGAACCCGTTTCCGCATGCCTCGACGGAAAGGTTCCCGGCCATGCAGTGGACCGTCACGGTGTCGATCGCGTGGGTGCGCGGGGATGTCCTGTTCGGGGAAATATGCACATGTGATACCAGCGGGCTGTTGCTCATTCCGGAACTCCTTTAATGCGTTCTTCCAGCCAGTGCCTGTCCTTGCCGAATATGTCCGCTATACCCTGCAGCGCGTCCTTCGGCACATCATCTTTGAAGCCAGCGTGGTTGCCAAGTCTTATGGTATGCACCGTGCCCCTGGCATCTTCTATGCTTAATGCAGGATCCCCGCCCTGCCGGATTTCGCTGATGTCCCTGATGTCATCTGCCTTTTGCGCCTGCTCCTGCAGCCATCGTTTTAATTGCCTGTATTTGATTGCCATGTCCGCCTCCTCTATTGTTTTATGTTCCTGATGTTCACCGTCAGTGACACTTTCTTTTCTGCGGCTTCCGCCTTCAGGCTCAGCCACGCCCGGTCGCCCTCGGCCTTTTCCACCTTCCATTCCCCCTTCTTCAGCCTGCCGGAGATGATCCTGCCGTTGTAGCTGACCGCGTTCTTCTTCAGCCTGACCGTGTCCCCTGCCCTGATTTCCCGCATCGCCGCCTCCTTTTCATGGCGCCGTCGGTCCGGCCGGGTTTCTGCCCGGTTCCGCCGCGGGCACCGGCGCCGCCGACTGCGCCAGTATGTCCAGCATCCTCGCCAGCCCCTCCGGCATGCCGAAATCCCTTGCGTAAACATCCACATGGTATTTCGCCGAATTGTCCGAAGTCCTCGTGTTGCTCTCATGGCAGGCGATGGAGCCCTTGACTTTGACGTCCATGTGGAACGGCCCGTATTTGAACCCCGCCTCCGCGTCCAGCCCGCCTTTTTTGTCCGACGAAGTTTCGGACGCGGTCGAGGACTTGACCTCCATGTCGAAGGAAATGCTGGCATGGTCCACCGCGAATGTCGGTATCTTCACGATGGAAAGCAGGGGCACTTCCATTGCCATCCTCTCCGTCCCAGTGCCCTGGCCGCCGGTCCCTTCGGCTGCCCTGTCGAACGAGAATTTCGTCGTCCTCACCTTCGGGGGACTGTTCCCGTCGGGCTCTGCCAGCCCCACCTTTTCGATGAAGTCAACCGTTGACTTCGCCAGCATCGTCTGGGCATCGCAGACCGCCGTCAGCGGTCCCCCGATCAGCGCGCCCATGTCCAGCCCGCTGAACTCGTTCTGCATCTTCACTAAGTCGTTTGCCATGGCTTTCCCCTTTCTGTTGGTCCAGAATTCATTGCTTCAGATTCCCTCCCACGCGGTGGTGTCCTGCCTGCTCCCTCAGTTTTCCTTCCCCGGAGGCGCGGGCTTTCTTTGTGCCCGGCCATCCCTGCCCGCGGTCATATCGTCACCTTGGTGTACTGGTCCCTCAGCCTCATCAGCCCCTCCGGAGGATCCTGTGATGTGAACCGGAGCCTGATGCTGGCATAGCTGTCGTCGCGCTTCTGGAACATCCCGTGCGGGATGTAGCCGAGGAAAGTGTCGTTCTCCTTTTTTCCGTCATTCCCCTCCGCCAGTTCCTCCCGCGTCATGGTCGGAAGCTTCTTCAGGTCCACTTCGCCGTACAGCTGCACCTTGAAATCCACGTCAATGGAGTCCAGCTTCAGGGATGTGATCGGCACGAGGCAGATCTGCGGGATGGACACCATCCGGTATGCCGGTTTCCCGTCCTCGTCAAAGTACGGGTACTGCATCTCGATGACCCTGGGCGTCCCGTCTTCCTCGAAATAGGTGCGCAGCTTCCTGATATGCTGCGCCTCGGACATGTCGTTGACTTCGATGAACGCCTGCTGGATCGCGATGACCAGGTCGTCAAAGCTCGCCTTTCTTGCCAATGCCGCCTCCCGTCTGCAGTCTGGGTTCCTTGTGATCTGGGCTCATTATAGCAGGCTGTGCGGGCTATTTTTATGCATAAAAATAGCCCGCACAGGCAAGCTGTGCGGGTGTTGTCAAGGGGCTGTTTGGAATTTACCCCGTATGGTCCGTTCTTTTTTTGTTTTTCTAAAAATATTCATAATCATATGAACTCGTCCATACCGGAAGGGAAACGGCTTAAACAAATGCCAGTTCCATCTGCCGGTAATTCTCCTGCTTCCCCTCTTTTATGTCCCTCAGAAAAGACCTGACATTCTCTTCCGATTCCCAATGCCTCCCCGATTCCCTTCTCCACTATCATCCGGTTGCCGGAAGCGATCTCCGGCACCTTAGAATAATAACACGCAAGCCTCCTGTACTGCCGCTCCGCGAAACTGACCGTATGCATCGTGCCTCCCATTTCCTCCGACTCGACCACGACCACGCCCACGCTGATCCCGCATTTCCGCGGAAAAACAGCCTCTCCGGTGCCTTAGGAATGTCCTTCAGCATCTGCGGATAAGCCTTGTCATCCTTCTCGACAGCCAGAATATCCGATTTCCCCATATCACCCATTACATCACTTACTGCTTCAATCCCTGACAGCCCTGCCGAGCGCAAACATCTCAACCGTCTTTGCTCCATGCTCCAGAAGAATATCCCTGCTTTATGCCATCTGTAGAATGGACTGTTCGACGGAACGGATAAAATCAATCGGCAGCTCCGTCAAATCCGCAACCTGCTCAGGGCTCTGGCCTTTCCGTATATGCTTACACTTTTTTGCCAAGTTCTGCACCACTTTGTTCGACAGGTCTTTAATCGTCTCCCTCGACAGCGCCATCAGCTCCCCATCTGACACTTTCTGATTCAGCCTGCCCAAAATATTCACATACATTTCCTTCATTTCTTCCAGTTTCTTTTCATCGTTCTCGTATTCGTCCAGCCTGTCTTCTAAATTGAAAATATAAAACGGGATCAGAAAATACAGTTTCTTCTCAAATAAGTCATCCATGGAATACATTTTTATCTTCATCGTCGGAATATCATAAGACACATCCCCACCCGGAGTTCCGATGCGTATTTTCATTTGGCTTGGTGCTGCCGTAGCCGACGGTTCGCCCGATATTGTGTCAAATAATCACCATCGCATCCCCAAACGAAAAGAACCGGTACCGCTCCCGCACGGCTTCCTCATACGCCGCCAGCACATTCTCACGGCCGGCGAAAGCCGACACGAGCATCAACAAGGTTGATTCGGGCAGGTGAAAGTTGGTGATCAGTCCGTCGATCACTTGAAATGTATATCCGGGATAAATGAAAATATCCGTCCAACCGCTTCCTGCAGCGATATGCCCGGATGCATCGGATGCGGATTCCAAGGTCCGCGTGCTGGTCGTCCCGACCGAAATGATCCGTCCGCCGCTTTCCTTTGTGCGGTTCACCAGCTCTGCCGCCTCATCGGAAATCTCGTAATACTCGCTGTGCATATGGTGATCCGTAATCTCCTCCGCCTTGACCGGACGAAATGTTCCCAGTCCCACATGCAGCGTAATCTCTGCGACAACAATGCCACGCGCCTTGAGGTCATCCAGCAACTCCGGCGTAAAATGCAGCCCCGCTGTCGGTGCCGCTGCCGAACCGTCGTATTTCGCGTACACCGTCTGATAGCGGCTTTTATCCTGCAATTTATGCGTGATATACGGAGGCAGAGGCATTTCGCCGAGCGCATCCAGAACTTCTTCAAAGATGCCTTCATAGGAAAAGCGGATCAGCCGGTTCCCATCATCAACCACATCGGTCACTTCCGCCAATAACCTGCCGTCACCGAAAACAAGCTTTGTGCCCGGACGGCATTTTTTCCCGGGCCGCACCAGCGACTCCCAGGTGTCACCGTCCACCCTTTTTAACAGAAGCAGCTCCACATGGCCGCCGGTCTCCTGCCGCACGCCATAGAGCCTGGCAGGGATCACGCGGGTGTTGTTGATCACGAGACAGTCTCCGCTCCGCAGATAGTCTCCGATATCGGAAAAATGCCTATGGCTGACTGCCCCGCTTTTTCTGTCAAGCACCATCAGCCGCGATGAACTCCGGTCTGCCAGAGGATCCTGCGCGATCAATTCCTTGGGCAGATCATAATCGAAGTCTGCCGTTTTCATTCCCACTTCTGCCATTTTCCCTCTGTACCAATCCCGCCACCGACATGACCTTCAAAACCAATCAGCTGCACCAGTCCCGCCGTCAACATAGTCTTCAAAACAAAACAGTCGCACCAGCCCGCCGTCAACACAACCTTCAAAGCCAATCATTCATAATAGTCTACTGACGCAATTTGACGCCCAGACCTTCCAACCCTTTCAGGATCCGGTCTGTTGCCGCCGTTACATCCTCGTCCGACAGGCTCTTGTCCTGCGCGCGGAATACCAGCGAATACGCCATCGACTTGAAGCCCGCGACTACCTGCTTGCCTTCATAAATATCAAACAGCTTGTAGCTCTCTAAATAAGCGCCGCCCTTTTTGTCAAATACTTCTTCGATCTCGCCTGCCGTCACCTTGCGCGGTACGACCATGGACAGATCCCGCATCGCGGCAGGGAAGTTGGCGATCCCTTTGTATTTTCTGCTGTTGGATACGAGCGGAAGCACCATCGTAAGGTCGATATTTGCCACGTATACGCGGTCCTTGATGTCGTAATTGCCCGCCACTAAAGGATGCACCTCTCCGACAAAGCCCATGACCGCCCCGTCATAGACGATCGCCGCCTTGCGTCCGGGATGCAGGAACGGATAATCGGCGCTCGCATCGTATTTTACTTTTTTGTCCATGCCGACCTTTTCAAAGAACTCTTCGACCACACCCTTTAATGTGAAAAAGTCGCCTTCGCCGTAAAAGCCCAGCGCAAGCTGCATCCGCTCTTCCGGCAGCTCCGTCAGCGGAAGCGCCTTGGGAATGTAAATGTTGCCAAGCTCATAGAGCCGGACATCCTTGTTGCGCCGGTTGTAATTGGTCGAAAGCGAAGTCAGCATACCATTCAGCACCGAAGTCCGCATGATCGAAAAATCCTCACCGAGCGGGTTGGAGATCACGACCGTCTGCCGCATCGGATCATCCTCTGCCAAAAGCAGCTTGTCGAATACCTTCGGGCTCTCAAACGAATATGTCATCGCCTGGGAGAATCCGCAGTACTCCGCCACATCCCTTGCCACCGCCTCAAGCGAAAGCTTCTCCGAAAGCTTTCCGGTCGTCGCCTCCCCGTCCGGCAGGGTCGTCGGGATCTTGTCATATCCATAGAAACGGGCTACCTCTTCCGCGATATCCGCATAGGACAGCAGATCCTGACGGAAGGTCGGGATCAACAGCTCATTTTTCGCATCGTCATATTCGATCTCCAGACGCTTGAAATAGGCAAGCATCGTATCCTTGTCGATCTTGGTCCCGAGGATCCGGTTGTATTTCTCCGGCTCAAACGGCAGTGTGATGGCTTCTTTTTTCTCTGGATAAATATCGACAGCGCCGCCGACCACTTCCCCGGCTCCTAACTCTTCCACAAGCTCGCAGGCCCGGTTCATCGCCAGGATCGCATTATTCGGATCCAATCCCTTTTCAAAAATACCCGACGCCTCAGTCCGCATGCCGAGCTTCTTGGCTGACAGACGGATATTGGTGCCGTCAAAGCACGCCGCCTCAAACAGCATCGTCTTGACATCGTCGGTGATCATCGAATTCTCACCGCCCATGATGCCGCCGATGCCGACCGGCTTTTTGCCGTCACAGATCATCAGAATGCTCTCATCGAGCTTCCGCTCCTGTCCGTCCAGCGTCACAAAGGTCTCACCGGCATTCGCGTTCCGCACGATAATCTTTCTGTCTTCGATCGTGTCCAGATCGTAAGCGTGCATCGGCTGGCCGTATTCTTCCATCACATAGTTGGTGATGTCCACGAGATTGTTGATCGGACGGATGCCGTGCGCGCGCAGCCGCTCCTTCATCCACTCCGGAGACGGCCCGATCTTGATGTTCTTGACGACTCTTGCCGTATAGCGGGGACAGAGCGCCGTATTCAAAACCTCAACCGAAATGTAATCGTTGACATCTTCGTCATTCCCGGTATCCTTGACGACCGGCGGAGTAAACGGCTTGGCAAAGGTTGCCGCCGCTTCCCTCGCAATGCCGAGCACCGCAAAGCAGTCAACACGGTTGGATGTGATCTCATATTCAAAAATACAGTCATCGAGCCCCAGATAGGAAACCGCGCTCTCGCCGACCGGCGCGTCTTCCCCAAAGATATAAATCCCGTCCTCCGGCGCCTCGGGATACATATCACGGTTTGAACCAAGCTCCTCGATCGAGCAGAGCATGCCGTTGGACTCCACGCCGCGCAGCTTGCCCTTTTTGATCTTGATCCCGCCTTTGGTCGTATTGCCGCTGTGGTCGCCTGCCACCCGTCCGCCATCGAGCACGACCGGCACCTTTGCCCCTTCAAAGACATTGGTCGCGCCAGTCACGATCTGCGTGCTTTCTGCGCCGACATTGACCTGGCAGACGACGAGCTTGTCCGCATCGGGATGTTTGTCGATCTTGTCGATCTGCCCGATCACGATCTTGTCGAGATCGGCATCGAGCTGCTCGAAGAATTCGACTTTTGAGCCGGACATCGTCATCGCGTCCGCGTATTCCTGCGGGGTAATGTCATCTATGCCTTCTACAAGGGTTTTGATCCATTTCAGTGATGTTTTCATTTCCTTATTCTCCTAAAATTTAAAACTGATTTAAGAATCTGATGTCATTTTCATACAACAGCCGCATATCATCGATCTCATATTTGAGCAATGCGATACGCTCCAGGCCGACGCCGAACGCAAAGCCCGTATACTCTTCGGGATCAATGCCGCTCATTTCCAAAACATGCGGGTGGATCTGCCCGCAGCCTAAAATCTCGATCCAGCCTTCCCCTTTACAGAACCGGCATCCCTTGCCGCCGCATTTGAAGCAGCTCACATCCACCTCGGCAGACGGCTCCGTAAACGGGAAGTGATGCGGGCGGAACTTGACCTTCGTATCCTCCCCGAACATCTCTTTCGCAAATTCGGAAAGCGTGCCTTTTAGATCCGCAAAGGTGATGTGCTTGTCGATCACCATGCCCTCTATCTGATGGAAGCTCGGCGAATGCGTCGCGTCCACTTCGTCCGCGCGGAATACCCTGCCCGGCGCGATCATGCGGATCGGCAGCCTGCCGCGCTCCATCTGGTGCACCTGCACCGAAGATGTCTGAGTGCGCAGTAAAATGTCTTTATTGATAAAGAAAGTATCCTGCTCGTCCTTTGCGGGATGGTTGTCGGGAATATTCAGCGCTTCAAAATTGTAATAATCGTATTCGACCTCAGGTCCCTCCACGACTTCATAGCCCATGCCGATGAAGATCTTCTCGACTTCTTCAAGCGCGATCGTGTTCGGATGCCTGTGGCCGATCTTCTCCCGCTTTGCAGGCAGAGTCACATCGATCGTCTCCGTCGCCAGGCGCCGCTCCAGCTCTTCGCGTTCCATCGCCTGCTTTGCCTCCGCGATCTTCTCTTCTATTTTCGCCCGGGCTTCATTGACCATCGCGCCGATTTTGGGCCGTTCCTCCGCCGCGACATCCTTCATGCCTTTTAAAAGCGCAGTCAGCTCGCCCTTTTTTCCAAGCACTGAAACACGCACCTCATTCAGCGAATCCAGTCCGCCCGCCGTCTCGATCTGCGAAAATGCTCTCTTTTGGATTTCCTGTAAACGGTCTTTCATAATCTGTCTTCCTCCATTAAAAGAACCCGAAATGCCGGGCCTACGATTTTGACTCCTAGCCAAGGCCAGGTGGGTGACCGCAAATGATCTTCTGCCTTCCACTGCGGGCTGATGTGCAAGCACATCCCAAAAATGAGGCCTGGCATAGGATCAAAGATATAGGTGTCCCGTTTAAAGTAAATGTAGGTTCAAAAACGATAGGTTGAATCGAACATTCCAGGTATTTTTCACTTGTGGCATATTATAGCATATTTTTTGGAAATGTACACAAAAAAATAGACGGAAGACGCATTTCCCATACGCTTCCGTCCTTACGCGAACGAATCTGTCATGAAATTTTCCTTTCTGCAAACATGATCACTATGCGGAGTAGTCGAATAATTTTCCGAGGAACGGTTCAAATAATATCTCGTCCTCGTCGTCCCTTTTGCGCTTCCGCCGTCTGCCCGATCCCCGGTCCTTCCACTCCTGGTGCCTGTCCTGCCTGCTCAATGCGGCATCCTTCTGCGACACGGTGACCGGTGTGACGATCTGCTCATATTCCACAACAGGCGGTCCATTGACCATTGCATCCAGCATACCGATCCCTCCTTTCCTCTGCCCGCCTTTAAAAGACAGCTGCAGAATGCTATATGTTTTCATATTATATATCGGTTCGGTATGCTGAAATGATTAGCTTTTCTCAAAAAATAATATCATCATTCAAATACTTCTTCCACCATGGGAACGGCTTGCCGCATCACATTTCCATCGCCAGATCGTACACCTTGGGATTTAATTCTTTAATGTAATCCATATGCTCATTCAGCAGTGCCAGATCGCTGTCATAATCCCTGTGGTAGTATCTGATCAGGTTGTAAAATGCCCAAGCCGAATTGGCATCCGGATACATCGTCGCCTTGGTGAAATACTGCTTGCCAAGCGGAAAATCAATGTACTCCTTAAATATACGCTTTCCCGTCGTACCCTTGACCTCGCCGGTTGCGTAAAACAGCCCCAGGCGGTTCGCCGCATACGGCTCGTATTTGTCGGCGGACAGCTTCAGATAATTCACATAGCTTTCGACAGCCGCTTTCATCTCTGCGGAGTCTATTGTCTGATCATCCATCGCGATGATCCGGTCTGCCTCACGCGCTGCCAGATTGTTGCAGGCATAAACATAACCCTTCTTGGCCGCGGCCTGGAAAAACGCCTCTGCGAGCTTCGCGCACGAATCCACCGTATCGCAGACAGCAGGCTCCGAAAGGATACCGGAAAAATCGTGCCCCGCAACGGCTTCGGCAAACACCGGTGAAAGTGCCGCAAACAATTCCCCGTCTTCAGAAATTTCCTGCAGAATGCGTCCGGCCAGATTGACCGCTCCCGCCGCGTCTACATAGCCGATGCAGGCCACAGCAAGCGCAAGCGCTGTCGAAAGACGCTCCTTAAGGGACATCTGTTCAATGCAGTCGATCTTTTCGCAGTTCTTCAGCGTCGATTCCCGTCGGTAATTGACCAGATAGTATCCGACCGCCCAAAAAGCCAACGGATAAGATACGCCGCTGCAGCGCCAGCTCCCGCCGTCGGCTGTGATCCCCGCCGCCTGCAGGTACAATTCAAACGCGTCCCGGTCCGGGGACTTACGCAGAAGCTTCCGATAGAAAATCATATCCGCGTAAAGCTTTTTCGCGACCACATTGCCCTCATCTGCCATGCACATGATCTCACGCTGTGCTGTCTGGGATGAGACGCCGTATTTTTCCAATATCTGTTCTGTGTATGCTTTGAAGTCTTCCTTGAAGCTTCCGTCACATTGAAATCTGCCGCTCACCTGCCACCTCTTTTTTCCATGCCCCGGATTGCCAAAAGTACCACGACCATCATAATGATGCCCACCGGCAGCGCGATCACCCAGCTGCGCACAAAGCCTGCCACGATGTAACCGACAAAAGATACCGCCGCCGCGGTCATCGCATAAGGAAGCTGCGTCGAAACATGGCGGATATGCTCGCACTGTCCTCCTGCCGACGCCATGATCGTCGTATCCGAGATCGGTGAGCAGTGGTCGCCGCACACAGCTCCCGCCATACACGCCGAAATCGCGATGATCATCAATTCGTTGCCGAGATCACTGTGGAACGCGCTGACCACGATCGGTATCAACAGTCCGAATGTCCCCCAGGAAGTACCTGTCGCAAAAGCGAGAAATGCGCCGACCACAAAGACGAATGCCGGCAGGAAGCTCATGATCATGCCGTTTTCCGCAAAGCTTTCCACAAGGGAGGCCACATATTCCGCCGCGCCGAGTGAATCCGTCATTCCCTTTAGGGTCCACGCCAGCGTAAGGATCAGGATCGCCGGTACCATGCTCTTGAAGCCTTCCGGGATCGCGTTCATGCATTCCTCAAAATTCAAGACCCTTGTCGCGAGATAAAAGATGATCGTAATGAACAGCGCCACCATTGAACCCAGCACCAGTCCGACCGAAGCATCCGCATTGGCAAACGCGTCCACAAAGCTTTCGCCTTCGAAGAAACCGCCCGTGTAAATCATACCGATGACGCAGCAGATGATCAGCGATACGATCGGCAAGACCAGATGGATGACCCGCCCTTTCTGCGAAACCGGCGGATGGGGCTGGTCCTCTGAACCTGTGATACTTGAATGGCGCATCGTCGGGTCAGGATCCTTTGCCTTGCGGAACTCTTCTTCCGCCTTTTTCATGCTGCCGTAGTCAAATTTCCCGAGGGTCAGCACCAGCATCATCGTAAATGTCAGAAATGCGTACATATTGTAAGGGATCGCCCGCACAAACAGCGTCAGGCCGTTTGCGCCGTCAACAAATCCCGTCACGGCCGCCGCCCACGATGAGATCGGGGCAATGATGCAGACCGGAGCCGCTGTCGCGTCAATCAGATAGGACAGCTTTTCTCTTGAAATCCTGTGCTTGTCTGTCACGGGACGCATGACCGATCCGACGGTCAGGCAGTTGAAATAGTCATCGATAAAAATGATGACGCCCAGCGCGATCGTCGCCAGCTGCGCGCCGACGCGGGTCTTTACATGGTCGGAAGCCCACCGCCCGAACGCGGCGGAACCGCCTGCCCTGTTCATCAGCATCACGACGCTTCCCAGCACGACCAAAAAGATCAGGACGCCCACATTCCAGGGATCCGCGACCTGCGCGATCATTCCGTCCACAAAGACATGGTTTAATGCGACAACCGGATTGAACTGCGCATACAAAAGTCCGCCCGCAATAATACCGATCATCAGTGACGAATACACTTCTTTGGTGATCAGCGCGAGCGCGATGGCGATCACCGGGGGCAGCAATGCCCAGATGGAATTTGCAAACATGTTCATTCTCCTTTAATGATTGATTAAATGCTATACTCCACAAATCGAAAGCATTATACGACATTGACAACCTTTTGGCAAACGAGTATGATAAAAAAGTTGATAATTAACGACAGCAAATGCAGAAAAGGAGTGGATTATGGCAGCATTGGACCTGACAAAATACGGGATTACCGACACGACTGAAGTCATCTACAATCCGTCTTACGAATTTCTCTTCGACGAAGAGATGCGCCCGGACCTTGAGGGCTATGACAAGGGCGTTTTGACAGAGCTTGACACAGTCAATGTCATGACCGGTATCTACACCGGACGGTCACCTCAGGACAAGTACATCGTGATGGATGAAAATTCCAAGGATACCGTGTGGTGGACGACAGATGATTATCCGAACGACAACCACCCGATGAGCGAAGAAGTATGGGGCACGCTCAAGGACATTGCAAAAAAAGAGCTGTCCGGCAAGCGCCTGTTCGTCGTAGATGCATTCTGCGGTGCCAACAAGGACACCCGTATGGCGCTCCGTTTCATTATGGAAGTTGCATGGCAGGCACATTTCGTGAAAAATATGTTCATCGCGCCGACCGAAGAAGAATTAAAGGACTTCACACCGGATTTCATCGTTTACAACGCATCCAAGGCGACGGTTGCGAATTACAAAGAGCTGGGCTTGCATTCCGAGACGGCAGTCGCGTTCAACATCACAAGCCGTGAGCAGGTCATCATCAACACCTGGTACGGCGGCGAGATGAAAAAGGGCATTTTCTCCATGATGAACTACTACCTTCCGCTCAAGGGCATCGCGGCGATGCACTGCTCGGCCAACACGGATATGGACGGCAAGAATACCGCGATCTTCTTCGGTCTGTCCGGCACGGGCAAGACCACGCTTTCCACCGATCCGAAGCGTCTTCTGATCGGCGACGACGAGCACGGCTGGGATGACAACGGCGTGTTCAACTTCGAGGGCGGCTGCTATGCCAAGGTCATCAACCTTGATAAAGAATCCGAGCCGGACATCTACAACGCGATCAAGCGTAATGCTTTGCTTGAGAATGTCACTGTAGACGAAAACGGCAAGATCGACTTCGCGGACAAGAGCGTGACTGAGAATACGCGCCTGTCCTATCCGCTTAATCATATCGAAAATATCGTTTTAAAGGTCAATCCGATCGCTGCCGGTCCGGAAGCCAGCAATGTCATCTTCCTGTCCGCGGACGCGTTCGGCGTACTTCCGCCGGTTTCGATCCTGACACCTGAGCAGACCCAGTATTACTTCCTGTCCGGATTTACGGCAAAGCTTGCGGGCACCGAGCGCGGCATCACGGAGCCGACGCCGACCTTCTCCGCATGCTTTGGTCAGGCATTTTTGGAGCTGCACCCGACAAAGTACGGCGAGGAGCTGGTAAAGAGAATGAAAAAGAGCGGCGCAAAGGCGTATCTGGTCAACACCGGCTGGAACGGCACCGGCAAGCGTATCTCCATCAAGGATACCCGCGGCATTATCGATGCGATCTTAAACGGCGATGTAGCAAAGGCCGAGACCAAAAATATTCCGATCTTTGATTTTGAAGTGCCGACCTCTCTGCCCGGCGTTGATCCGTCGATCCTTGATCCGCGCGACACTTACGCGGACGCTTCCGAATGGGAGGAAAAAGCAAAGGATCTTGCGGGCCGTTTCATCAAGAATTTCAAGAAATACGAGGGCAACGACCACGGCAAAGCACTTGTTTCTGCCGGACCGAAGCTGTAATTATTTCTGAAACAGCTTGCAAAGGATATTTCGGGGCGGGTTCTTCTGAAAAGGAAGGATGCGCCCCGTTTTTTACCACATCTTGCAGTGAATTTGCGTTCTTCCACAATTTATGGTATCATAGACCAATATTTTATTTTCAGGATAAAAATTAAGGAGGTGGTCCTATGCCTATGACCTCATTCAGTAAGGTGACCGAAGACATCGCCCGCCTGTCTGAACTTGCCGAAAAGGCATCCTACATCGATCCAAAGCTTTATACCAAATACGATGTCAAGCGCGGCTTGCGTGACATCACCGGCGCCGGCGTCCTCGTCGGTATTACCAATATTTCCGAGATCAACGCCTTCCGCGACGGACAGGACGGTGAGCGGATCCCTATCGACGGCGAACTGTTTTACCGTGGGTACAACATCCAGGAAGTCATCCGCAACCAGGATTTCAACAGCCATTTCGGTTTTGAAGAATGCAGTTATCTTTTGCTCTTCGGCGAACTGCCGAACAAAGAGCAGCTCGATGAATACAAACAGATACTGAGCCGTTACCGCGTGCTGCCGCGCAACTTCGTGCGGGACATCATTATGAAGAAGCCTTCCAAAAATATGATGAACACGCTCGCGCGGTGTACGCTGTCGATGTATTCGTACGACGAACACGCGGACATGACCAATGCGGCAAATGTCCTGCGGCAGTGTCTCGAACTGATCGCCATGTTCCCGCTGATGTCCGTTTACGGCTATCACGCCTACCGCTACTACCACAAGGGCAAGAGCCTGGTGATCCACCGCCCCGTCGCGGAATATTCGACAGCCGAAAACATTCTGCACTGCCTGCGGACGGATTCCTATTTTTCACCGCTTGAGGCGAAGCTTCTGGATGTGGCGCTGATCCTGCACATGGAACACGGCGGCGGTAACAATTCGACCTTTACGACGCATCTGGTTTCGTCGTCGGGCACGGACACCTACTCCGCCATTGCGGCGGCTCTCGGCTCACTGAAAGGACCGAAGCATGGCGGCGCAAATATTAAGAATGTCCATATGTTTGCCGACCTCAAAAAACATATCCACAATTGGGATAATGAAGACGCCATCGCGGATTACCTGCGCAAGATCCTGCACAAAGAGGCCTTTGACAAAGCAGGGCTGATCTACGGCATCGGACACGCTGTTTACTCCAAGTCCGATCCCCGTGCGGAGACCTTCAAATACTTTGTCGGACAGCTGGCAGCAGAAAAGGGCTACGAAAAAGAATACAAGCTCTACCGTACGGTCGAGCGGCTGGCGCCTCAGATCATTGCCGAGGAACGCAAGATTTACAAAGGCGTCAGCGCCAATGTCGACTTCTACAGCGGCTTTGCGTATCAGATGCTCGGTCTGCCGATGGAGCTGTACACTCCGCTTTTTGCGATCGCGCGTATCGCGGGCTGGGCGGCGCACCGTATGGAGGAGGTCTGCCATCAGGACAAGATCATGCGCCCCGCTTATGTAGCTGCGACGCCGCACCGGAAATACGTCCCTTTAGACCAGCGCTAATTATCATTGCATCAAATTTGCAAAAAGGTTTGAATATTTCTGTCGATTGGTGTAAGATATAACAATAATAGAAATAAAAGGGGTGATTCTATGTCCAAAAATCTCACAATCCTCGTTAGTGACGATTCGATTTTGGCAAGAAAACAGTTAAAAGATGTCATTCAAAGGCATACACCGGATGTGACCTTTGTCGAGGCTTCCAACGGGCAGGAGGCGATTGACCTTTTCCGCGAGCACAAACCCGACATGGTCTTTTTGGATATCGTCATGCCGCAAAAGGACGGCATCGAAGCCACAAAAGGCATTATGGAAATTGACGACAAGGCGGATATCATCATTGTATCATCCGTCGGTACCAAGATGCAGCTGAAAGCAGCCATCGAGGCCGGTGCGCGGGACTTCATCCAGAAGCCGATGAACCCGGTTCAGGTGGAAAGTGTATTGGAATCACATTTAGGGGGAAATTGATTTATGTTTGCACAGTTTTTTGGCAGCTATCTGCTGAACCACAACGCAGTCTCACCAAATGAACTGACTGCCGCCATTGCCATGCTTGCCGACACGCATATCAAGCTCGGTACGCTTGCGATGCACATGGGCTATATGACTGCGGCTGAGGTCGATGAGGTATGCTTCCTGCAGACCCGTGAAGATAAGCGTTTCGGTGAGATCGCATTGGAGCGCAACTACCTGTTCGATGAACAGCTCGACGAATTATTAAAGACTCAGATCCCCGACTATCTCCTGCTCGGTCAGACCCTCGTGGATATGGGCTGCCTGACCAACGGCGACCTCGAAGAGCTGATGGTCGGTTACCAGGATGAGAGCCAGCTCAACGAAGAAGCTGCTGCCAACGAGACGACAGAGACGACGACCAAGCTGTTAACGAACTTCTTCCGCGAGGCAGGCAAGGAGATTTCGGAATATGCCCTGATGTACATGAACCTGATCTTCAACAATCTGATCCGGTTCATCGGCGAAGACTTCACTCCTCTCGCACCGGTTCCCTGCACGGAATACGAGATCAACTGCTGCGTGACCCAGCATATCACCGGTCCGCTCAACTGCACATCCAGCATTGACATGACCCAGGATGTCGCAGTCGCTTTTGCATCCCGTTATGCGAAAATGGACTTCACCGAATTTGACGAGTATGTCGAAGCGTCTTTAGAGGACTTCCTGAACCTCCACAACGGACTCTTCTCCGTCAATATGTCCAACACCTACGCCGAAGAGCTGACCCTCGATCCGCCTGTGCAGGAGACAGAAAAAGTCCTCCGCCTGACCGACGAATCCTTCGTCATTCCGGTGATCTATCCGTTTGGGACAGTTTATCTGCTGCTGACGGTGTGAAGAAAGGAGCATTAAATGGCCTCAGAAAAAGAAGTAAATGTCTATCTTTTTGAACAACTACGTATTGTTGAACAGGCAATCAAATTAGCCCGAACAGAAAATGCGTCTAAAACATTGGCATATCTTGAAGAAGAAAAACGCTACATCGAATTAAAATTATATCAAAAGCCTCCTATGGCTGAATAAGCTTAAAATAATGCCCGCACACTTTCATATGTGTGCGGGCATTTTCATTTTTAAATCCCCAAAAACTCCTTCACCACGCTCTCCATCTGCTCCACATCGCAGACCGTATCATGCCTTACGGCAGCACTCTTGATCTCCTCGATCGCAGGCGGAACAGCTACGCCGGAAATTCCATGCAGCACATCCGTCAGCTCTAGATCCGTCTTCTGCGGATCATCCTTTCCGATCGCCTGCATCACGCTTCGCGTGAACTTGTACGGGCTTGCCGTCGACGCGATCAGCGTCTTCGTCGGATCACCGGTTTCCCTGCGGTACTTGTCGTACACGGCATCAGCCACGGCCGTATGCGTGTCCATAATATAATCGTTGGACTCATACACCCGCCGGATCGCCTCTGCGGTCTCATCCTCTGTAGCAAAATTCCCATAGAAATCTGACAGCTGCTCTCTCATTTCCGGCGTGATCTTATATTTCCCTGCCGAAGCCAGCTCCGACATCAGCTCGCGATCCCGGCCGTCATCTTCACCGGCGATCCGGAAGATCAGCCGCTCCAGATTGCTGGAGATCAAAATATCCATAGACGGCGAGCTCGTCAGGATGAACTTGCGGTTTTTGTCGTAGGTTCCGGTCGTAAAGAAATCGTAAAGCACCTTATTTTCATTTGACGCGCAGATCAGCTTTGCCACGGGAAGTCCCATCTGTTTCGCATAGTATGCCGCTAAAATGTTGCCGAAGTTACCGGTCGGCACTGTGATATTGACCTGTTCTCCTTCCGCGATCTCGCCGTCCGCCAGCAGCTTTACATAGCTTGCCACATAGTAGACGATCTGCGGTACCAGCCGGCCGATGTTGATGGAATTGGCAGAGGAAAACTGGAAACCGGCGTCCGCCATTTCCTTTGCCAGCGCCTCGTCCCCGAACATCTGCTTTACGCCGGTCTGCGCCTGGTCGAAATTGCCGCGGATGCCGACGACAAAGGTATTGTCCCCGGTCTGCGTCACCATCTGCCGCTCCTGTATCTCACTGACGCCGTTCTTCGGATAAAACACAACGATCCTCGTCCCTTTTACATCGGCAAAGCCCGCCAGCGCCGCCTTTCCGGTATCTCCCGAGGTCGCCGTCAGGATAACGATGTCATTTTCCACCTTGTTCTTCCGCGCCGCCGTGATCATCAGATGCGGCAGGATCGAAAGCGCCATATCCTTGAACGCGATCGTTTTTCCGTGGAACAGTTCAATGAAATAAGCGCCATCCGCCTTTTTGATCGGCGCGATCGCCGGGTTATCGAATTTTTCATCGTAGGCACTGTTGATGCAGTTTTTCAGCTCTTCCTCCGTAAAATCCGTCAAAAACAGCTTCATCACCTCATAGGCGATCTGCCGGTAGCTCATTTTTGACAGCTCGTTGAGGCTTATATCCAGCTTCGGAATCTCTGTCGGCACATACAGTCCGCCGTCCTTTGCCAGCCCCTGCAGAATCGCCTCCGATGCCGCCGCCCGCTCATTTTTATTTCTGGTGCTCACATACTCAATAGCCATTGTTTTTTTCTCCCAAAAATTTTTCTACTTGAAATGACTGCATTATTCTAACACAAGTTGATAGGATTTGCATTATTTTTCATTTGAATTTCCGGTTGCAAAAAGCATGGCAAAAAATTATGATATACTCAGTAACAGAAATAGATCCCGTTGCCGGATAATATGACGCGGCAATTTGCACCATACCTAATGATTTTATGAAAAAAGGCGTATTTCAAGCAAAAAAAAAGAACGGTGAGCTCTATTACCGCTGCAGCATCACCCGTGGCGGAAAAAAAATCAGCCTCGGAAGCTATCCGACAGAGGATGAAGCCTCTGCCGCGTATCAGTCCGCTGTCCGACTGTATGAAGATTCTGAAATCACTCTGCTCAACTTATCGTCACAGCACGCTCCGCTCTCTTTTGACAAGGCTGTGACTATTTTAAACCACCGTGACAACAGGATTTATATCAAGACACCGATCTATCTGCGGCAGGGATATTTTTCTTATTATCTGAAAGACTTTGGCGAGCTGAAATTCGACAACGATGATCTGTTCTACTATTCCTCACACCGTATCCTCGTACATGACGGACATTTATATGTCAATGATTTTGGAATGCAGTACGGCATCCTCGCCCGCTTCGGCATCAAAAATTTTGCCGTTGCAGGGCGGGATTACCGGTTTGCCAACGGCGACGACCACGACTTCCGCTATCAGAACATTGTGGTCATCAACCGCTATCACGGCGTCCGCCAAGCCGAAAAGCAGGGACGGCTGTTCTATGAAACCCGCATCCACTTAAACGGCGACTATTTGATCGGCCGTTTTGAAAACGACTCCATAGCCGCTGTTGCCTACAATAAGGCCGCTGACGCGGCACACGACGCAGGTATTTCCAAAAAATTTCCGCAGAATTATGTCGTGGATTTTTCAGCGGAGGAATACGCTGGCACATATCGTTCGATCGCCTTGCCTGAAAAATATTTGGATTATGTCAAACGGAATTCCCCGGACTGATGCTTCGCCTGCATTGACAGATGCAGATTAGTCCTATACGAAAAATCCCGGTTGAGAGACGAAGCTCCAGCCGGGATTTGATTTATACCTTTGAAAATTATTTTAAAGATCCGAAGTACAGAAACCGCATTTCTTTGCCCCGATCGGAATCTGCTGCATGCAGTACGGGCACTCTTTCGTCGTCGGCTCCTCGACTTCCTCTTCCGCTTCCTGTCTGCGGACTTTATTGCTTAAGTTGTTCAAAAATTTAAGCATGATAAAGATCACCAGCGCCATCAGCAGGAAGTTGATCACGACCGTAATGAAATTACCATAATTCAGTGTGACTGCACCTGCTTCCTTTGCCGCTGCCAGCGTTTTGTATTCAGCGCCATCGAGCGCAACAAAGTAATTTGAAAAATCAATGCCGCCCGTGATCCTTGAAATCACCGGCATGATAATATCATCCACCAATGAAGAAATGATCGACTGGAACGATGCACCGATGATCACACCGACTGCCATGTCCATCACATTACCCTTGGTGATAAAATCTTTGAATTCATCGACAAAGCCCTTGCTCTTTCCGGCAAGCCCTTTAATGTCTCCCAATTTTGCCATGTCTTTCTCCTTCCCATGTATTCCGTTCTATTTTAAACCGAAAGCAATCTCACAGAAAAAGACCGCTTGAGAGCGATGTCCCAAACGGTCCTATATTCTAACAAACTCGCTCAATCACAGATCAATGCTGCCCGTACTCTCCTTGTCACCGGACTTCACGACATAAAATGCCTTGTTCTCCTCCGGCTTGATGTAGATGCGGAACTCATCATATCTCTTGCGCTTGTTGGCATCCTTGAATGCAGCCTCTGCCCGATTCTGAATCTCAGCAACATCGTACTGATTGCCGCCGAACTCCAGGAATGAAGCATGCTTGACTTCTTTCTTTGTACGCGTCGCAGTCGCTTTCTTTGCAGGAGCTTTCTTTGCCGCCGTCGTCTTTGCAGCAGTGGTCGCTGCCTTTGTAGCTGTCGTCTTCTTCGCTGCTGCAGGCTTCTTTGCTGCCGCTGCCGCCTTCGGAGCCTCAGCCGTCTTCTTTGCGTCTTCTGCTGCCATAGCCGCGGCCGTCTCCTTCGCCGTTTTTGCTGCTGTCTTCTTTACTGGTGCCATTGTTGTCTTCTCCTCTCTTTGTCTATCAGTAAGACAAAAATTTAATTACAAATTCATCGTGCAATATTATACCGCTTTTTTTATAAATTGCCAATATGAAAATTCACACTAAGTATATTTAATTTTACCCTTGTCTTTTGTATGAGTTTAAC
>JAFUYB010000082.1 GCA_017470735.1 Lachnospiraceae bacterium
CACGCTAAGTCGGGTGCAGAGGGTTCTAAAGGACCCGGTGTATCGAAATTGATTTCCATACACCCGCCATTTTAAGCAGGAAGTTATCAACAAAAGCAAAATAATAAGGGATACGGGCAACGAGTACTTGACACAAACAATCGGCTAAAAGCATTTGACATAAAATCGTTTTCATTATAGAATGGAATTCACCGAGCAGCCGGGGTGGCAGCGGTACCCTGTACCGGCAATCCGCTATAGCCGGGGTGATATCCGGTCGAGGGCTTCGCGATGGTGGGGTCAGCCCTCTTTTTCAGGGAGTGTTTGAAAGCCTGGGTCTCGCGCAATGGGCATCCGTGAACCGTGTCAGGGCAGGAATGCAGCAGCACTAAGCGGAACCGTTCATGTGCCGTGAGGGTGCCTGGGCCTAGCTTTCCGGAGAGCCAGCGCTCATGATTTCGGGTTCGACACCGGATGCTCGGTTTTTATTTTAATCATAAGAAAGGGGAAAAGACATGAAATTAGGAGCATTGGAAGCAGGGGGCACCAAGATGGTCTGCGCGATCGGGGACGAGACCGGCAAGATTTTTGAGCAGACATCGATTCCTACGACGACGCCGGATGAGACGATTTCGGCCTGCATTGATTACTTTAAGGACAAGGATATCGAAGCACTCGGTATCGCATGCTTTGGACCGATCGATCTCGACCGCAATTCATCGACTTATGGTTATATCACGACGACGCCGAAGCCGGGCTGGGCAAATGTGGATATCCTTGGCAAGGTAAAGGAAGCGCTCAACATCCCGATCGGCTTTGATACGGATGTCAACGGCTCGCTGCTCGGCGAGGTGACCTACGGCGATTCCAAGGGACTGACGGATGCGGTGTATTTCACGATCGGCACGGGCATCGGTGCAGGCGTGATCTCCGGCGGCAATCTGGTTCACGGCATGATGCATCCTGAGGCGGGGCATATGCTGATGGTTCCGCGTGAGGATGATGATTATAAAGGACATTGCCCGTTCCACGGCACCTGCCTGGAAGGCATGGCGGCAGGACCTGCGATCGAAGAGCGATGGGGCGCAAAGGGCGTGGAGCTGGCGGACCGCGATGAAGTATGGGACCTTGAAGCGTATTATATTGCGCAGGCGATGCTCACCTGTATCATGGTGCTTTCGCCGCAGCGGATCATTCTCGGTGGAGGCGTAATGCATCAGGAGCAGCTCTTCCCGCTTGTCCGCGAGAAGACCAAGGAGCTGCTGCACGCGTACATCAAGACGCCGCAGATGGAGGATCTGGATCACTATATCGTTCCGGCATCCTTAAATGACGACCAGGGCATCATGGGCTGCCTGAAGCTTGCGCTGGATGAGATGGACAGGTAAGGTAACATGAAATGTGTCGTAGTCATCACAAAAGAGGAAAAGGGATTTGTCGCAACGGATTTTGACACACGGGTTGCTTCGCAGGGGAAGACTGTGGAAGATGCGATAGACAATCTGACTGAAGCGTTGGAGTTGTATTATGAAGATTCCGGTTTTGAGAATCAGAACACGGTATATATGACTTCATTGGTTGAGGTAAGCGTATAATGCCGTCGAAATATCCCGTATGCAAACCGAAAGAAGTGATTAAGGTTTTAGAGCGAAAGGGTTTTTGGGAGGTATCACAGCGGGGAAGTCACAGAAAATACTCGGATGGGGAGCATATTGTTATTGTTCCGATGCATGATGAGTTGTTGAAAGGCACATTAAAAAGTATCCTTTATCAAGCTGGGATTTCATTAGAAGAATTTAATAGACTGAGAAGATAATGAAGAGGCGCGGGTGACGATCATCCGCGCCTTTGTTATATTTGCCTAAAAATACAAAATGCAATTTGGAGAATTCGTCATTTTACACAAAGTACAAGCTAATGTATAATGAAACAGATGTGTAATCGTTTTCACTTCTGTAAAAAGGCAAGGGGGAAAGCGGGAGCGGGAAGAACCGGAGTATATATTAGGAGGAGAGGACATGGTCGATACGAAAAAGTGGGAACCGGAATTTATGGAGCGGTTCAATCGTCATTACGACGAGATGAAGTGGCTGTATGGGGAGATCTATCAGAACGACGAGCAGGCGTTTGATTATTTCTGCACGATGCTCCACAACTGCTACAAGGACAGGAGCGATATCCTGCGCAGCTGGGACGGCGCGCGGGTGACAGTGCCTGACTGGTACCGGGGCAATGATATGCTCGGCATGCTTTTGTACACGAACTGCTTCGCGGGCACGCTCAAGGGCGTAAAGAAAAAGCTGAATTATATCCAGGAATGCGGGATCAATTATGTGCATCTGATGCCGCTGCTGCAGAGTCCGGAGGGCAAGAGCGACGGCGGATACGCGGTCAGCGATTACCGCAAGGTCGATCCGAAGCTCGGTACGATGGAGGATCTGGCGGAGCTGTCGGCAGCCTGCCATGAAAAGGGCATGGTTGTCTGCCTGGATTTTGTTATGAACCACACGAGCGAGGATCATGAGTGGGCGGTGCGCGCGCGCAAGGGCGAAAAAGAGTTCATGGACCGCTACTACTTCTATGACAACTGGGATATCCCGAATGAGTTTGAAAAGACCGTGCCGCAGGTATTCCCGACGACGGCGCCGGGCAACTTCACATGGATCGAGGAAGTCGGCAAGCCGGTGATGACGATGTTCTATCCGTATCAGTGGGATCTGAACTACATGAATCCGGTCGTATTCAACGATATGACGGAAAATATGCTGTTCCTCTGCAATCAGGGCGTGGATGTGATCCGTCTTGACGCGGTGCCTTATATATGGAAAGCCCTCGGTTCGACGAACCGTAACCTGCCGCAGGTACATACGCTCGTGCGCATTATGCATATGGCGGCAGATATCGTGGCGCCGGGCACGCTGCTGCTGGGCGAGGTAGTCATGGAGCCGTCAAAGGTCGTGCCGTATTTCGGTTCGGTCGAAAAGCCGGAATGCCATATGCTTTACAATGTGACGACGATGGCATCGGCATGGCATACGGTGGCGACAAAGGATGTCCGCCTCTTAAAGCATCAGCTCGGCATTACATTCGCGTTGCCGCATGAATACACATTCCTGAATTACCTGCGCTGCCATGATGATATCGGCTGGGGCTTAGACTATGATTTCCTCAAGCAGTTCGGCGTCGAGGAGGTCGCGCACAAGAAATATTTGAATGACTGGATGACCGGCAAGACTTACGGCAGCGATTCCCGCGGAGAGCTTTACAATGACGATCCGAGGCTCGGCGATGCGCGGCTCTGCGGGACGACGGCGTCCCTTTTGGGCATTGAGGCGGCAGAATATGAGCAGGATGAGGAAAAGCAGGCGCGTTATATCCAGCGCGACCTGATGATGCACGCGTTCTTGTTTACGCTGTCGGGCATCCCGGTGCTGTACAGCGGGGATGAGATCGGGCAGCTCAATGATTACGCGTACCACGAGGATCCGCTTAAGTGGGATGACAGCCGTTATATCCACCGCGGCAATCTCGACTGGGAAGAGGTCAAGCTGCGCAAGAAGAAGGATACGCGCCAGAGCAGGATCTTCAACGGTCTTAAGAAGCTGGAATACATCCGCATGAAGAATGATGTGTTCCTGAACGACGCGGATACCTGGATCGTGGAGTGCTACAACGACCATGTGCTCGGCATCGGCAGATATTACAACAAGCAGAAGCTGATCGCGTTGTTCAACTTCAACGACGGCGATGAGACGGCGTGGATCAATGAGCCGGAGGATTATGTGGATCTGATGAGCGGGGAGCAGGTGCGGGCAGAGTCATTCGGGCTGCACAGCTATGAGTTCCGCTGGCTGATGACGACATTTTAAGCGGCAAGTGCCGGACAAAAGGAAATGCAGACAGGGTGTGTTTACAAGGGCGGATGTTTTTCCGTTGGAACGGACAATGGGCATGAAATAGAAAGGGGGTGACAGTATGACAATCAAGGATGTGGCGTCTTTGGCGGGGGTTTCTCCGGCAGCAGTGAGCCGGTACTTAAACGGCGGTTCCTTAAGTGAGGAAAAACGGCAGCGGATCCAGGAGACGATCGAGCAGACCGGCTACCGTCCGACCGTGGCCGCGCAGATGATGCGGACCGGGCACCAGCGTCAGATTGGCGTACTGATCCCCAAGATATATTCAGACGCAGTGGTTCAGGTCACAGAAGGGATTACGCAGTATATACAGAAATACGGATATATGAGCGTCCTTGGCGTTACCCACGCAGACGAGCAGAAAGAGCTGGAATACCTTTCTATTATGGAGGCAAACCGCGCGGCAGGCATCATCGTCATGGGAACCGGCGTGACGCCGCGGCGTATTGAGGCGTACAAAGCCTGCGGCATTCCGGTCGTTATTGCCGGGCAGAATATTTCCGGCATACCGTGTGTCTATCATGATGATTTCCATGCGGCGCAGGAGCTGACCCGCCGGATCATAGAGCGGGGACGGAAAAAGCTTGCCTATATCAGCGTGACGGATCACGATCCGCAGGCGGGCAAAGAAAGAAAACGGGGCGTCCTGTCCGCCTATACCGAAGCAGGCTTTGCCGAAAAAGAGCTGCTGACAGCGGTGGCGGATTTCAGCGCGGAAAGCGGATACGCGGCGATGCAGAAATTGTTGGAACGGGATACAACCATGGATGCTGTCCTATGCGCGACGGATGCCATCGCATTTGGCGCGATGCGGGCGCTGCATGAGGCGGGGCTCGAACCGGGCAGCGATGTCAGCATTGCCGGGATCGGTGACAGCTGGATCGACGAATACGCGATGACTCCGCTGACGACGGCGCGGCTGTTTTTCAAGCAGAGCGGGGAGGACGCGGCCAATATGCTCTTGTCGACGATCGATACGATAGAAAAAGGAGAAGCGGTCGCGGCGCGGCAGATCTGCCTGGACTACGAGATCATAGAGCGGGGATCGATCTAAAGTGAGGCTCCGGCTGATGTCATTCTTATGGGCATACGAGGCGTAAAGCAGGATGGTATGGCTGTGAAATCAATATCACAGAGGCGCCGGTATACTCTCATAAATATGACAAAAAAATGGTGGTATAGAAAATTTTATTGTGAATTATTACCATATGGCGGATAGTAAAATTAGGAAAAACCCCATCTTTACAACCTTCACGCCAGAGGGTAAAATGAAAAAGAATTTGAAATCGATTTCACAATTGCTTGTCCGAGTTGAGCAGTTTTGGTATGATTCGATTTCGTAATATTGGCTGTGGCAAGCAGTCAGGGAACAAAGAGGAGTAAAGTATTTACACATGGCTGTCCAAAAAGGGGGCAGCCGCCCAAAGAAGGGAGGCACAAATGGCACTAGATTATCGCAAGTGCGCAGAAGAGATCGCTGCCAATATCGGCGGTGGCGAGAATGTCGTTTCTGCAGCACACTGCGCCACGCGTCTGCGCCTTGTCATTGCGGACAATGACAAGCTCAACAAAAAGGCGCTCGAAGACATCGATGGCGTACAAGGTATGTTCGAGTCGGGCGGTCAGCTCCAGCTGATCATCGGTACCGGCACGGTCAACAAGGTTTACGATGAGTTCCTTGCCGTGACTGGCGCATCCGCAGCTTCAAAAGAGGATGTCAAGGCAGCGGCAGCGGCGCAGGCACCGCTCTGGAGGCGGATCATCAAGGCACTCGGCGATGTATTCGTACCGATCCTGCCGGCTATCGTATCCTGCGGTCTGATGATGGGTCTGATGGAAGCGCTGAGCAATGCGATTCCGGGATTTGGCGACACGGACTGGTACGGCTTTTTGCATCTGATCGCGGTGGCGGCGATAGCCTATCTGCCGATTCTCGTCGGTATTTCGGCGGCCCGCGTGTTCGGGGCTAATATCTTCCTCGGCGCGACGCTCGGTATCGCGATGCTCGATCCGTCACTGCTGAACGCTTGGAATGTCGGCAGCCCTGACGCGATCAACGCATTCTTTGGCGTGACGGACGGCAAGATCCCGACATGGGATATCTTGTTCTTCCATGTACAGCGCCATGGCTATCAGGGACATATCATTCCGGTGATCATTGCTGTATTCATTATGGCACAGATTGAGACATGGCTGCATAAGCATGTACCGGAGATGATCGACCTGTTCGTGACTCCGCTGTGTACGATTTTGGCAACTTATTTCCTGACATTCACGATCATCGGACCGATCTTCTCCGCGCTGGAGACGGTGATCCTGAGCTTCTTCTCGGCACTGGTGACGGTCGGATTCGGTATCGGCGCCCTTGCCTGCGGTGCGATTTATCCGTTCACCGTTGTCATGGGTCTGCACCATATGTTCAATATTATCGAGCTGGGTATGCTTGCTCAGGACGGCGGCAATGGACTGAATACCTGGATGCCGATCGCTTCTTCGGCAAACTTCGCTCAGTTCGCAGCCTGCCTCGCAGTAGGTATCAAGTCCCACAGGACCAAGACCAAGGCGATCGCCGTACCGGCTTCCATGTCGGCAGCGCTCGGTATCACTGAGCCGGCGATCTTCGGTGTGAACCTGCGTTACTTAAAGCCGTTGGTCTGCGGTTCGATCGGTGGCGCAATCGGCGCGATGTCCGGTTCGATCATGGGTGTTGCAGCCCGCGCAAATGGCGTTACCGGTATCCCGGGATACCTGATCGTGACCAACCCGGTTACTTACACGATCATGCTGGCTATCGCATTCGGCGTGGCATTTGCACTGGCATTCATTACTCATAAGGATGAGGAAGACGAGACTGCAGCTCCGGATGAGCGCGCGGTTGAGGTCGAGGAGAACGTTCCGAACGAGACCAAGAAGGCAGCTGAGCAGGCAGCAGCAAAGGCTGTTGAGCTTGACAAGCTGGCTCCGGTTATCAAGGCTTCCAAGAGCACGAACCTTGAGATCGTTGCTCCGATCACCGGTGAGGTTGTGGATTACACCGAGATTCCGGATGGCGCATTCGCATCCGGCGCGCTTGGTAACGGTGTCGGCATCAAGCCGGATACTGAGACGGTCGTATCACCGTTTGACGGCGAGATCGTATCTGTCGTTGACTCCAAGCATGCGGTCGGCATCGCCGGAGAGAATGGCGTTGAGCTTCTGATCCATGTCGGTATCGATACGGTACAGATGAACGGCGACGGCTTTGAGTGCTATGTCGGCATGGGCGACAAGGTCAAGAAGGGCGACAAGCTGGTATCCTTCAGCCGCGACAAGATCGCAGCAGCGGGCTACTCCGATATGGTTGTCGTACTCGTGACCAACAGCTTCGAGTTTGATGAGGTTGCTTCGATCACAAAGTGATGATCTGAACTTGCACGCATCAAAAGGATAATAACGCACCCCGGTGAGCACAGATCGCCTGCTGGGGTGTGTTTTTTTGTCTTACGCCTTGAGAAAAATATTCTTGAGGCCGTGAAATATTCCCTAACGACCCGATTTGTGGTATAGTATATGAGATTGTGTATGGAAAAGGGGATTGGCTTTTGTATGTACAGGAAAGGAAGTGAAGCGGATGTATGATGTGAATTCGCCCAAGGCAGAGGATTTCATCAGTGACGAGGAGATACGCGAATGCCTGGCTTATGCCGAGCAGAACAAAAGCAATGCAGCCCTGATTGATGAAATACTCGAAAAAGCGGCAAAGATGAAGGGAGTCAGCCATAAAGAAGCGATGGTTCTTCTCGACTGCGACATCCCGGAGAAGAATGAACAGATCTACGAGCTGGCGCGGAAGATCAAGAATGAATTTTACGGCAACCGTATTGTGATGTTTGCGCCGCTTTATCTGTCCAATTACTGTATCAATGGCTGTGAATACTGCCCTTACCATGCAAAGAACAAGCACATCCGCAGGGTGAAGCTGACGCAGGAGGAGATCCGCGCCGAGGTGATCGCGCTGCAGGATATGGGGCACAAGCGCCTTGCGATCGAAGCGGGCGAGCATCCGACGATGAATCCGATCGAATATATCCTGGAGAGCATCGACACGATCTACAGCATTCATCACAAGAACGGTGACATCCGGCGGGTCAATGTCAATATCGCGGCGACGACCGAAAAAGAATACAAAATGCTCAAGGACGCGGGCATCGGAACATATATATTATTCCAGGAGACCTACAATAAGGAATCGTATGAGAAGCTGCATCCGACCGGACCGAAGTCGGACTATGCTTATCACACCGAAGCGATGGACCGCGCGATGCACGCGGGGATCGACGACGTGGGACTCGGCGTGCTGTTCGGGCTGAACAATTACCGTTATGATTTCTGTGGCGTGGTGATGCACGCGGAGCATCTGGAAAGTTATATCGGCGTCGGCCCCCATACGATTTCCGTGCCCAGGGTGCGCCCGGCAGATGACATAGATCCGGAGACCTTCCAGAATGGATTGTCGGATGATATTTTCGCGAAGATTGTCGCCTGCATCCGTATCGCCGTACCTTATACGGGCATGATCGTTTCCACGCGGGAGAGCGTGGAGAGCCGTAAGCGCGTGCTGGAGCTGGGGATTTCACAGATATCCGGCGGGTCGCGGACGAGCGTCGGCGGTTATGTGGAGGAAGAAGCCGAGGAGGACAACTCCGCGCAGTTTGATGTGATCGACAACCGGACGCTCGATGAGGTCGTCCATTGGCTGATGGACTTGGGTTATGTGCCGTCGTTCTGCACGGCGTGCTACCGCGCGGGACGGACCGGCGACCGGTTTATGGAGCTTTTGAAATCCAAGCAGATCGTCAACTGCTGCCATCCGAATGCGCTGATGACTTTAAAGGAATATCTGATCGATTACGCTTCGGCGGATACGAAGCGGATCGGAGATGCGCTGATCGCAAAGGAGCTGGATGTGATCACGAATCCGGTAGTGCGGGAGAATTGCGAGAAGTATTTGGCGCGGATTGAAGGCGGAGAGAGGGATTTTCGGTTTTGACTAGTCTAAATTCTACCCCGACATCCGAACGCGTGCAGATCGGCATTTTCGGCAAGGTCAACGCCGGAAAATCGAGTGTGCTGAATGCCATGACCGGCCAGGACATGGCTGTGGTTTCAGAGCAGGAAGGGACGACGACGGATCCGGTCAAAAAAGCGATGGAGCTGCTGCCGATCGGACCGGTGATGCTTTATGACACGCCGGGGCTTGCGGATGGGAGCAGGCTTGGGGAAAAGCGTCAGCAGAAGACCGAAGAGATCCTACGGCGGGTCGATGTGGGTCTGGTCGTGGTGGACGCAGCTCTTATGTGTGGGGACAGGGTTGAGAACGGCAGATGGTTGACACAAGGAACAACCAAAGAAAGCCCGCAAAAACAGAAACTGGATAAAGACATTTCGGACAGTTTTCTTCTTGAAAGGGAGTTGATAAAAAAATTCCGTCAAAGAAATCTGCCCTATCTGGTGATCGCGAATAAGATCGACCGGGTTGCCGCTTTGGAAAGCGGGCGGTTAGCCCAACTGCTTAATATACAAAAAGAAGAGGTATTTCCGTTTAGTTGCAAGAAGGATTGGCAGGAGGAGAATGGCAATGCCGTCCAGGATTTGCGGCAGCGGATTTCCCAGATTGGCGGGAAATCGGCAGATACGCTGGAAAGGCATCTGGTCTCCGATCTGATAGAAAAAGGCGATGTGGTGCTGCTGGTCATCCCGATTGACGAGTCCGCGCCGAAAGGCAGGCTGATCCTGCCGCAGCAGCAGGTGATCCGGGATATTCTTGATACGGGCGCGATCGCGATGTCGGTCCAGCCATCCGAATTGCCGCAGGCACTGGACCGGCTGAAAAAAGCGCCGAAGCTGGTGGTTACTGACAGCCAGGCGTTTGGGCAGGTGTCAAAGCTTTTGCCCCGGGAGATACCGCTGACATCGTTTTCGATACTGATGGCCCGCTACAAGGGTGATCTTGAGTGGCAGGCAGCAGGGGCAAAGACGATCGACCGCCTGGACGCAGGCGCGCGCATTCTGATCTCCGAAGGCTGCACGCATCACAGGCAGTGCGGGGACATCGGCACGGTCAAACTGCCGGGATGGATTCAGAAGTACACCGGAAAAGAATTCGATTATCATTTTACGAGCGGCGGGGAGTTTCCGGGACATACAAAGGCAGACGAAAAATTGCCGGGTGACAGCACAAAAAGTGAGGCGGCAGAGCAGGGGAACGACATAAAGCTTTCCGACTATGCTCTGGTCATCCACTGCGGAGGCTGTACGCTGCCACCGCAGGAGATGGCGTGGCGGCTGTCACAAGCGAAGGCAGCAGGTGTTCCGATGACGAATTATGGCACGATGATCGCCTATCTGCATGGCATATTAGAGCGGGCAATGGAGCCGCTGGGGGCAACAGAGTAGCGGTCAATGGATCAGGTTGAATGTTGTTTCATCAATGTGGAGAATAACTATGAGCGCACAGGAGAAAATAGAAAAGGTTCTGCGGGATATCCATGTATTGTTCTCAAAGGCGGAGCCGTATGAGGGAAGCAAGCGCAGGGTCGTGATCGACAAGATGCGGATGATGAATCTGCTTAAGGATCTGAACGACTGCATGTACGACATGATGGAAGAGCATGAGCTGACCGAGGCGAGCCGGGAGAAGGCGCGGAGGGCCGCGCAGCGTGAAAATGACGAGCTGATCTTTGAGACGAGGCGGAATGCGGAGGACATTTACGCGGCATCGCTGATGTATTCGGACCGCTCTTTAAATGAAATGGCGGAGGTCATTAAAGAGTCGCGCAACCGGATGGACGGCATTTACAGCGAGATGCAGGAGCGCATCAAGCAGGAGCTGACAACGATCCGTCACAACCAGTACGAGCTGAAAGGCCAGCTTCAGGGATTGGTCGATACGCAAAAATACCTGCGGCTGATCCAGGACGAGAATGTGCGGATCGCAAAAGAAAAAGAACTGCAGGCAAATGCCGCGCCGGAACCGAGTCCTTACGAGGATACGCAGATTGAGGTGCATGTAAACGAGGACTACTTCCGGGAGCAGGGGCTGGAAGATCTGCTTGAGCCGCAGCCTGAGGAAGAAGCGGCGCCGGAAGTGGATATCAATGTCGATCTTGACGCAGAGTATTTCAAATGGAAGGAAGACGAAGGATAACGGGTGGCACATTATCCATGCGCGAAATGACGCAAGGCGTGCGTCAGACACTGATATAGAAGATTTATAAATTAATATATGGTGGAAAGTTCAGCAGAGGGACAGAAAGGAAAACAACATGAAGCTGTATGAAAACGGAGTGTACCTGCTTGGCGGTACGGAGATCGTGGAGGACGGCGCGGAAGCCGCTGCGCAGATCAAAGAAAAAACGGGGAAGGATGTATCCGCTAAAGAGGCGAAGCGGGGCACGATCAGCTATGGCATCTTAGAGTCGCACAATACGAGCGGCAATATGGAAAAGCTGCAGATCAAGTTCGACAAGCTGACCAGCCACGACATTACTTATGTCGGGATCATCCAGACGGCGCGGGCGTCAGGCTTAGAGAAATTCCCGATCCCCTATGTGCTGACCAACTGCCACAACAGCCTTTGCGCAGTTGGCGGAACAATCAACGAAGATGACCATATGTTCGGTCTCTCCTGCGCGAAGCGTTACGGCGGGATCTATGTGCCGCCTCATCAGGCAGTGATCCATCAGTATGCGCGTGAGATGCTCTCCGGCGGGGGCAAGATGATCCTCGGTTCGGACTCGCACACCCGTTATGGCGCACTGGGCACGATGGCGATGGGAGAAGGCGGACCGGAGCTTGTCAAGCAGCTCCTCGGGCGCACCTACGACATCGATATGCCGGGCGTCGTCGCGATCTATCTGAAGGGCAAGCCGCGAAAAGGCGTCGGACCGCAGGATATCGCGCTGGCGATCATCGGCGAGGTCTTTGAAAAGGGCTATGTGAAAAACAAAGTCATGGAGTTCGTCGGACCTGGCGTGACAGAACTTTCCGTGGATTACCGGATCGGCGTGGATGTGATGACGACCGAAACGACCTGCCTGTCATCCGTATGGCGGACAGATGACGCGGTCCGTGATTACTATGATATTCACGGCCGGGCGGAGGAATATGCCGAGCTGGCGCCGCAGGATGTGGCGTATTATGACGGCATGGTCGAGATCGATCTGGACGAGATCCGTCCGATGATCGCGATGCCGTTCCACCCGAGCAATACCTATACGATCGAAGAATTAAAGCAGAATCTGATGGACATCCTCGACGATGTGGAGAAGCGGGCGGCAGTCTCGCTGGACGGTCAGGTGGACTTTACCTTAAAGGATAAAGTGCGTGACGGCAGGCTGTATGTCGATCAGGGCATCATTGCAGGCTGCGCGGGCGGCGGCTTTGAGAATATCACCGATGCGGCGGACATCCTGCGGGGCAAGAGCATTGGCGCGAATGAATTTACGCTGTCCGTCTATCCGGCAAGCACGCCGATTTATATGGAATTGGTGAAAAATGGCGCTGTTGCGGATCTGATGGAGACCGGCGCGATCGTCAAGACAGCGTTCTGCGGACCGTGCTTTGGCGCGGGCGACACGCCGGGCAACAATGGCTTCTCGATCCGCCATTCGACACGGAACTTCCCGAACCGCGAGGGGTCAAAGCTTCAGAACGGACAGATCGCGTCAGTGGCATTGATGGATGCCCGCTCGATCGCCGCGACGGCGGCAAACGCGGGCTTCCTGACCGGGGCAGATGAGATAGATGTGGAATTCACCAAGCCGGTTTACCATTTTGACGGGCGGATCTATGCGAACCGCGTCTTTGATTCAAAGGGCGTGGCGGACAAGGATACCGAGGTCGTGTTTGGACCGAACATCAAGGACTGGCCGGCTATGCCGCCATTGCCTCAGAACCTGATCCTGAAGGTGGTATCCGAGATTCACGATCCGGTGACGACGACGGATGAGCTGATTCCGTCAGGTGAGACGTCATCCTACCGGTCAAATCCGCTCGGATTGGCGGAGTTCACGCTGTCCCGCAAGGATCCGGCATATGTCGGCAGGGCAAAAGAAGTGCAGAAGGCGCAGAAAGCCATTGAAGCGGACAGCTGCCCGGGTGAGGCGTTAGAAGAGATCCACGGCGTAATGCAGGCGATCCATACGCAGTTTGCCGATGTGAACCGCGGCAATATCGGCATCGGCTCGACGATATTCGCGGTCAAGCCGGGGGATGGTTCGGCGCGTGAGCAGGCGGCTTCCTGCCAAAAGGTGCTCGGCGGCTGGGCAAATATCGCGCACGAGTACGCGACCAAGCGTTATCGCTCGAACCTGATCAACTGGGGCATGCTGCCGCTTATTATAGAAGAAACGGACCTGCCCTTTGCCAATGGGGACTACCTGTTTATCCCGGATATTGACAAAGCAGTTGCTTCCGGGGCGGCCGAAATGCAGGCATATGTGATCAGGGACGGAGGGCTGGCGCCGTTCACGCTCCATATGGACGCGCTGACTGACGCGGAGAAGGAGATCATTTTGAAAGGTTGCCTGATTAACTATTACCGGGGAGAGTGAACGGATAGAAAATCAGGAGATGTAGGAGCCATACATGAAAACATTTCAACGAGAAGTTTGTAACCTTTATTTATGGGCGATGCTATTGATATTGCCGATATTGGTTCATAATAAATATGAGGATATCACTGGATTTAAAGAAGTCTTTTTTCTGGGAATATTCACACTTTTTCTTGTATGCAGTATGATTGCTGTTATCGGAAAATATGCGTCATATCGCAGTATGGGAGCAGATCTTCCGAAAGTGCGGGATGGCTTGCGGTCAATGAGTGTATTGGATTGGAGCATTCTTGCGTTTGGGATAGTTGCGATTCTGTCTTCTCTTACTACAAGATATGGACTGCGCCATGCTCTGCTGGCAGACGGCGCGCTCTTTGTCGGCGGCGCGATGTTTTTGTGTCTGATGATTGCGTTTTTCCTGTTCTCCAGAGGAGCAGAAGCAGCTCGCATGGGATATATTTATGGCTTTTATGTTTCATCATTTTTTGTCGTGCTATTGGGTCTGCTGAACCATTTGCGCATTGATCCTTTGGGCATGCACAAGGATAATGTGATGGATACATTTGTAGTAATGGCCTCCACTATCGGCAATTTTGATTATTACCATGGGTATGTATCATTGGTTCTGATGTTTTTTGCGGCGTACCGTGCAGACATGAAACGCGGCTGGCAGACGGTGATGGTGGATGTGTTTTTAGTGATGTGTTATTTGGATGTGTGGACAGCGAGGGCTAGCGGAATATTTGGCGGCATTTCGTATGGCCTGGTACTTCTTGCCTTTATGGGGCTGCTGTCGTTTGCCCGGTTCAAAAACTTGTTTTGGCAGGGGATCCTGGCAGGAATAGCCGGGATGCTGGCAGAGGTATTGTGTTATTACAGGGCGGATTTTTTGTATAGCTATGAAATTTCCGGCCGTCTTTTGCGCAGGCATTTGTGGCTGCCGGTGGGAATAATTTGTTTGGTAATATGGCTGATTCTTTTGAAAAAAGAAAAGGACGGGAATACACAGAAAATAGAGGAGATATTGGTTAAATTCCGGAGACCGTATGTGATTTTAGCCGCAATAATGTTGATAGGGGCTACCGCTTTTGTGGTTCTTACTCCGCAGGGTGGAATACTCAGCGGTCGCGCTTTCATATGGGATGATATAAAGAAGATGTATCCGCTCGGATCTGTCCGGGAGAAGATAATAGGCATAGGTTCGGGGTGCATTGATTTTGCGCGCAAAAGGCTGCATATGATTACCGACCCCAATGTCGATTATTTGTATTCTATGGGATATGAAACGGCGCACAATGAGCTGTATGAATATGGCCTGGAATTAGGGATATTGGGCGTGGTTTCTTATATTTGCGCAGAAGTAAGCTGTTTTACATCCTATTTTCGCGCTATGCTTGGAAGCCAATCGGACGCTGGAATGAAAGCATCCGCAAGCGACAGGGCGGACATGGCAACTGGTGTGCCATATGAGCGTGAGCTTGGTTGCTGCGCAGTGCTTTTTGCGGCATATCTTGGCCAGGGTATGACCAATGGGCCGAATCCCGTGCCGACCATTGTAGCGTTTACGTTTCTGGCATTGTTCCGTCGGTATCAGATTCCCGATGTGGACGAATTTTAGCAAAAGGAAAGCCCCGGTGGAGTTCCGGGGTTTTTCTTTCCCCAGTGATGCAAATGCTTTGACAACCCATATTGCCTATGGTAAACTGAAATGTGATTGAGAATGGGGATGAAACACTGTTTCTGACGAATGAGACAGAACAGGACGAGCAGGAACATTGATTTTGGTTTTATATTAGGAACAGGTCGTGGACAAGCAAGAGTATCGGACAAAAATAGATGAAGCGCAGAGGCTGATCCGGGAAGGGGACAGCGAAGAGGCGTTTTATATTCTCGACGGCATGAACTGGCGCAAAGTGCACAATGTCAATGCACTGCTGGTGGCGAGCGAGATTTATGAGAATGAGCAGCGGTATCCGCAGGCGCGGGAGCTGTTGGAGCTGGCGCATGAGCGTTCGCCGATCGGGCGGATGATCATCTACCGGCTGGCGTTGCTGTGCATTCGTTTGGATTCTCTTGACGAGGCAAAAGAGTATTACGAAGAATTTGTCGAGATAGCGCCGCATGACAGCCTGCAGTATATTATCCAGTATCAGCTTGCCAAGGCGCAGGGCGCGGAAAATATTACGCTGATCTCCATTTTAGAGGAGCTAAAGGAGCACGATTTCCTCGAGGAATGGGCGTATGAGCTTGCGGTGCTTTATCACAAGACAGGGCAGGTGGAAAAATGCATTTCGACCTGTGACGAGATTATCCTGTGGTACGGCGACGGACCCTATGTCGAGAGCGCGTTGGAATTAAAGATGATCTACCAGCCGCTTGATGAGACGCAGGAGAGCAAGTACAAGAGCTTCCGGCGCGGATCCCGGGACGGCGTGACAGAGGTGCGCCCGGGCGAGGAGTTCGGCGGCAACGGCGAGATACTCTCGCATCCGATCGAGATTCCGGAAGTGGCGCTGTCGAATGACCGCTTCAACACGCAGAATCTCCAGGCGGAGATCAAGCGCAACATCGAAGAGATCATGCAGGCGACTGAGACCGGGGCGGTTTCGGAAAATATGGAGGCGATCAAGGAGCTGGTCGAGGACATACCGTATGCGAAGATTCCGAGAGAATCCACCGGCCCTTTGGAAGAAGTTTCTATTAAAAAAGAAGAAGCGCGGCGCATTGACGATACATTGCGTACGCACTTCAGGGAATACCTGGAAGAAGAATACGACGGGCAGATTTCGTTTACGGTGCCGGATAATGTCGAGGTGGAGCCGCAGATCGCCGGGCAGATGACGATTGACCAGATCATGTCGGACTGGCAGCGGACAGCGCGCGCGGCAGAACATGCATTGTCCGAGGCGGATGAGCTTCGCCTGGAGAATGCCAAGGCAAAAGCGATCGAAGAGGCGAACCAGATCATTGCCCGCTTGGAAGAGGCAAAGCGTGAGCTGGATGCCGGCGTGCCGCCGAGAGATCTTCTGCGCAATGAATATCTGGCAGACATCCCGACGCAGGGAGAGGAGCTGGCAAAGCGGTTTACGGCGTTGCGGGAGCAGCTTGGCGGAAAGCCGGCAAATAAAGACGAGCGCGCACTGCCGGCCGGTATGGATCAGAAAGACCGGAGCAGATCTTCTGCTGCCGGAAATGATGCCGGCAGAGCGGCGGGTATGGCTGCTTCGGGCATACCGCAGGATACGACTTTCCTGCCGACCGGCGCGAGAGTGACGGCGGAGACGATCCGTATTTTAGAGGAAGAAGGGGCGGAAGCAGCCCTTCGCAAATATGCGACGAAGCGGATTGACAAGACAGCCCGGGACGCGGAGCGGGAGGCGCTGAAGAACCAGTCGACATTCAAATTCCCGAAGATCGAGGCAGCGACCGGGCATGTGGAAGGGGTCGGTTTTGAGGTGCCGATCGTCAATGCGGCCGGAGAACCGGTGGTTGACGCGGCGCGGGTGATGGCGGATGTCAATGATGTCCTGCAAAAGGAGATCGACCGTGCCCGGGAGACCGGTGCGCTGCCAAAGCCGGAGGAGCTGGCGGAGGCACGGTCCGCGCAGGCCGTTCAACCAGCACAGCCCGCGCAATCTACACAATCAGCGCAGTCCACACAGTCAGCACAGCCCGTGCAGTCTACACAATCAGCACAGCCTGCACGGCAGTCCGCGAGCCAGATCCCGACGGAGCAGACGCAGGCGTTCGCGGAGGCTGTTGTCCGGATTTTAAATGAGCAGGCGCGTAAAGCGGAGGCAGAAGGCCAGACACCGCCGGTGCAGACTGCGGGGACAGGCAATGTGATCAAATCCGGTTCAAAGGAATCGGAAAAAGCAGAAGCGCCGGTGCCGCCAAAGGAAGAGCCGGCTGTAACAGGCGATACATTGCCTGAAATTCAGCTGATCGATCCGGAGGACATTAAGGCGGAGACAGAAGCTGATGATGCTGCAGAAACCGCTCAGGCAACGCAGGAAGATCCGCAGTCCAATGAGGAAGCTCCTGATGCCGTGGAAGCACCGGAACCGGCTTCCGCGGATTCAGAGCAAAATGATATTGACGAACCGGAGGACAGCTTCGACGAAGACGAGCTGGATTTCGGTGAGGAAGATCCGATAGATGATGAGATCGACGACGTGCAGCCTGCGGACAGTATTTACGATGAGCTTCCGCAGACCGAGCTGACCGATGAAGAACGGGAAATGTTCACATACTTCACGCCGATCAATGGCATGGAGGAAGCGCTCTGCCGTGTGCTGACCGGAGCGCGCGCCAAGCTGCAGTCTGAAGGACAGCCCGTGACCGGCAATATTATCATTCAGGGCGGTGAAGGCAGCGGCAAGACGACGCTGGCGACAAATCTGATCTCGGTATTGCAATACGAGGTCGGCAAGCCGGAGGGCAATGTCGGCAGGATAGACGGTGACAAGCTCAATACCAAGGACTTGGCGAAGCTGTTCGACAAGATCCGCGGAGGCTGCCTGATCATAGAGCGGGCAGGCGATATCACGAGGGACACGGCGCTGGAGCTGTCCGCGCAGATGGAGCAGGACCGGAGCGGTATTCTCGTTATTTTAGAGGATGCGCGGATCGGCATTGAGCGCGTGATGGCGCTGAACCCGATGTTCTCCAGACGCTTTACCGAAAAAGTCGTGATCCCGGTGTTGACGATCGATGAGCTTGTTAATTTCGGCAAGGCATACGCGATGGAGCTGGGCTACTCGATTGATGAGATGGGCGTGCTGGCGATGTACGACCGGATCAATCTGATCCAGCGCAGCGACCACCCGACCAATCTGACTGAGGTCAAGGAAGTGGTCGACGAGGCGATCGATATTGCCGAGGGAGGCGGCATCCGGGGATTTCTGGGGCGCTTCGGCGGCAGGCATTTCGACCAGGATGGCAATCTGATCCTTCAGGAAAAGGATTTTCAGGGGAGATAAAGCAGGAAATTATTATTTTAAATATAAATTATTGGGCGAAGGCTCATAGATAAGGGGGAAAGCTTATGAGAAACTTTACGGAACTGGATATGTATTTGTTCGGGCAGGCGACCAATTACGACATTTTCCGCAAAATGGGTGCGCATCCTGCAGAGGCGGACGGCAAGAAGGGGGTATTCTTTGATGTGTGGGCGCCGCACGCGGAGGCGGTCGCGGTCATCGGCGATTTCAATGACTGGAATGAGAGCTCGCATATGATGGAACGGCTGACACCGACCGAGATGGGGATTTGGGAGCTGTTTACGCCGGACGCAAAAGAAGGCAGCCATTATAAATATCTGATCTATACGCCGGACGGACGCAAGCTGTACAAGGCGGATCCGTTTGCGACGACATCCGAGGTGCGTCCTGAGACTGCATCGATCGTTTATGACATTTCCGGTTTCAAATGGTCGGATGCGACATGGATGAAGAAGCGCGCAGCAGCAGAACCCTACTATGAGCAGCCGATGGCAATCTACGAAGTGCATCCCGGTTCATGGAAGCGGCATCCGGGCCGTGACGACGATGGTTTCTACACCTACCGTGAGTTTGCGGACTCATTGGTGGAATATGTGACCGAGATGGGCTACACCCATGTCGAGCTGATGGGCATCTCCGAGTATCCGTTTGACGGATCGTGGGGCTATCAGGTGACCGGTTATTACGCGCCGACGTCACGCTACGGCACGCCCAAGGACTTTATGTATCTGGTCAATACGCTTCACAAGAAGGGGATCGGTGTGATCCTTGACTGGGTACCGGCACATTTCCCCCGCGATGCGCACGGACTGGCGGATTTCGACGGCCAGGCATTGTACGAGTACGCGGATCCGAAGAAGGGCGAGCATCCGGACTGGGGCACCAAGATTTTCGATACCGGACGGCATGAAGTCAAGAACTTCCTGATCGGCAGCGCGATCAATTGGATTGAGGAATATCATATTGACGGTCTGCGTGTGGATGCCGTAGCGTCCATGCTGTACCTGGATTACGGCAAGGAAGACGGCCAGTGGGTGGCCAACAAATACGGCGGCAATGAGAATCTCGACGCGATCGAGTTCTTTAAGCATATCAACACGCTGATCACCGGACGCTATAAGGGCGTGGCGATGATCGCCGAAGAGTCGACAGCATGGCCGCGCGTGACCGGAGCGGCAGAGGAAGACGGACTGAACTTCTCCTACAAGTGGAACATGGGCTGGATGCATGACTTCCTGGATTACATGAAGCTGGATCCGTATTTCCGCAAGGACAACCACAACCGCATGACCTTTGCGATGAGCTACAACGAATACGAGAAATACATCCTCGTGCTTTCCCACGATGAGGTTGTTCACTTAAAGTGCTCGATGATCAACAAGATGCCGGGGCTTGAAGGCGACAAGTTCAAGAATTTAAAAGCCGGCTATGCGTTCATGATGGGACATCCGGGCAAGAAGCTTTTGTTCATGGGACAGGACTTCGCGCAATATCAGGAATGGAGCGAGGAGCGCGAGCTGGATTGGTACCTGCTTGAGAATCCGGACAACCGGGCGATCAATGACTGGATGAAGGAGCTGCTGTCGATCTACCACAAGTATCCGGCGATGTACGAACTCGATACAAGCTGGCAGGGATTTGAGTGGATCAACGCGAACGACAATTTCCGCAGTATCTTCTCATTCGTCCGCAAGGCAAAGAACGGCAAGAAGAATCTGCTGTTTGTCATCAACTTTACGCCGATGGCATACGATGACTACCGTGTCGGCGTGCCGGAGAATAAAAAGCTCAAGCTGCTTCTGAACAGTGAAGACGCGAAGTTCGGCGGTACGGAGACCAAGCGCAAAGTGCAGTACACGCCGAAAAAAGAAGAGTGTGACGGCAAGGATTATTCGATCGAATATCCGCTTCCGCCTTACGGTGTGGCAGTATTTACCTACTAATGGACTGAATTTCTATGGAAGAGACTGAGTCGAAACCAATATTCTCCCCCAAATGGGGGAGAATTATTCTTATTCTCGTACTTGCGGCGTGCTGCGCGGCAGGTTATTTTGCGTACCTGAACCGCAGCTATACGGGATTTTCGATCCAGGAGCGCATTGAGCGCAAGAGCGTGGAAACCACAGATTACCGTTCCTTTGACGGCAATCTGTTCTCGTACAGCCGGGACGGGGCGTCGCTGGCGGATTTTGACGGAAATCCGATCTGGAATGAGAGCTTTGATATGGAGAATCCGACCTGCGATCAGAGCGGTGATTATCTGTTGGTCTACGACCGTGAACGGACAGGGGCGATCGTGCTGAATGCCGACGGCCTGAAAGGGAAGCTTTCAATGACATTGCCGATCGTGCGCGCGTGCGTGGCGGGCAATGGCAATGTTGCCGTGCTGATGCAGGATGAGGATACAGCATATCTGCGTCTGTTTACGGCTTCGGGGAAGACGATCGCGTCCGGCGAGGTTCACGCGGAAAATACGGGTTACCCGTTGGCGATGGACTTGTCTGATGACGCGACAAGGCTGGTTGTCTCATTGCTGGACTTAAACAGCGGCGACATTCAGACGACGGTCTGTTTTTATGATTTTTATAATTCAAAAAGCGTGGATAAAAACCATATCCTCGCGAATTTTTCGTATTCGGACGAGATCATTCCGGAGCTTGCGTTCCTGGGGGACGATGCCGCGGTGGGGTTTGCGGATGAAGAACTGATCTTTTTTGATCTGCATAAAAAAGTGACGGTGCGGAAGCGGATCGCGCTTGCGGATGAAGTGCAGGCAGTGTTTTATTCCAAAGAGCGGGCGGCGATCATTACTTCGCATGAGATGGACGGCGGCGGCAAGAACAATCTGCTGCATGTTTATACGAAAAGCGGGCAGGAGAAATTCTTCACGCGCATTTCCGGCAATATGTCCTATGCCGGCTTTATGGATAATGGTGAAATTTTGCTGCACAACGGCCATCAGATCCGCATCTTCCGCGATGACGGAAAAAAGAAGCTTTCGACAAAGTCGGAAGAAAATATCAGTGCCGTGATCCCCTGGGACGGACAGCGGAATTATTATTTTATCACCAAAAACCAGACGCAAAAGGTGGTGCTGCAATAAATGAACGGATTGTTTTTGTTCTGTCTCGCGTTGACGGCGCTGGTCGTCTTCCGCGGATGGCGGCGCGGTATTATCGGATTGGCCTACGGCATAGGGTCGTGGATCTTTATTGCTGTCTTTGTAACGATGGCAAATCCTCTGGTTTACAATTATTTCTATGATAACGAGGATATCCATGACGCGGTTTATGACCGCGTGTATCCTTATGCGGACAGCTATATTCCGCAGATTACGGCGCAGGTTGAGCTGCCGGCGCGCATGGCGGATGCCGCGGCTGCGGATGAGTACAAGGATGCGGCGGAGAAATATCTGAACGGTGATGCCGAGATCCCGGACGAATACAAAGAGGCAGCGGAAAAGTACCGGAGCGGAGATGCAGAGGGGGCTCTGGATGAGCTGGAAAAAAAGGGAGTGACGGTTCCGGAAAAATATCAGAATGCGATCGATGCATTAAAGAACAGCGGTATCGACATCAACGAATTTGCGGGTGAATTGCAGGAAAAAGGCGTTGACTTGGATGAGATTTCCGGTTCTTTAAGCAATAGCGTCAAAGAATCCGCGGCGGATATCCGCAAAGCCGCAGTTGAGACAATGGCGGAGAAAGTGACATCATATGTGCTTAAGGCAATGGCTGTGGTCATTGTCTATCTGATCGCAAAGGTGCTGTGTCTTTTGGTTAAGCTTGCGCTGAGCATAGTCACATCAGCCGGGCCGATCCGCTTTGCCGTTCATGTCACGGGGGCAGCAGTCGGCGTGATAGAGTCCCTTTTATACATCTGGATCATTCTGTTTGTGATATCGCTGACCCAGGTGACTGAGTGGGGCGCGTCGCTCTATGAGCAGGTCGAAGCGAATCCGATGCTGTTGCTTTTATATGAGAATAACGCGCTTGCGAATTTCCTTGGGAATCTGCTGCAAAAAACTTTTTGAAAATTTTTAAAAATTTTTCTTGACAGCTAAAAATTACTGTGTTATATTAGCATAGCTGTCGCAAGAGAGGGCAGCGGCGAAGCACATTGACAACTGAACAATGAGACAAAAAGCGAAAGACAAGACGAGGAAAGAAACGAATTAAAACAACCTATCGGTTCCTAGCAAAAAGGAATGGA
>JAFUYB010000083.1 GCA_017470735.1 Lachnospiraceae bacterium
GATCCCGATATAGTATCAGAATTCGAAAACAGGTATGATGAAATACTTGAAATTGCGCATACAGAATACGAGAACGAACCGCCGTCTGATTATTACCGAGAAGGATATAACCTTTATCGTCGATTAGTAAAATACAAAGACAGTGTCTTGCTATTTTTGCACGATAAACGTGTCCCTTCCAATAATTCTCTTGCGGAGCGACTCGCAAGAACGCATAAGAGAAAACAAAGGCAAGCCATCGTATTCAGGAGCAAAGATAACCATAGTTACCTATGCGATTGCCTGAGTGTAATAAAAACATACCGACAAAGGGATGAAAATCTGTATGATACCATTGAAGATGTCTTCTCAAGGCAAAATCCAAACTTAAAAACAAAAAGAATAAAGAGAAAATTATACGTCTCTTTAATGGAGTCTAGATTGACATAACCAATACCCAAGCAGATGAAGCGGTATGCATGTAACTAGCCCACATACCCACAGCTTCATCTGCTGTAACTTTCTTTCTGTCAATTTTCATCCATCTGCTCCAGTTCCGCCTGTAGCTGTTCTATCTTACTCTGTATCTGCGCTTTCCGCAGAAATTTATCCGTCTGATCAGCAAGCGGCTTCGGGAATGTCCACTTCCACATATTGTACTCCAACATGATAGCTTCTCTTTCCGTATCATCTTTAGCATTTGACAAAGCCACATCACGCTCTTCAATACGCTTATACCACTCACGGAGATTGCTGTTAATTGCGCCTGTAATGCCATTTCCAAAAGATATCGAGATTCGACCATCATCATGTACTTTCAAGTCATATACCTCTTCCATTTCAAATAGGGCATACATGACACCGATATCATTCGGTATTACCGGATCTGTAAGCGCCAGTGTATCCACGCCCAAAGCATTAGCAATTTTTTTTGTCAATTCCAGTTTCGGACGCCGGCGGGATATTGAACAGTTTTTAGATCAGCTGTTTACGGAACGAGAAGCCCAACCAAGGACGGTAAAGGATATTAAGGTTCTTTTCGGCTCTATCATGGATCTGGCAGTACAGGACGGACTCATTGCTGTAAACCCTGTGAAAGAAGCTACCATTAACAAGAACCTGGCAACCAAGTATACAAAGGCGAAGGATAAAACGGATGATTTCTTCTCCTATAGGGAAGCACAGGAGTTTCTTTCAGTAACAGAGGAACATCCTTTGTATGAGTTATTCTTTTTGACATTATTCTTTGGATTGCGCAGGGAAGAGGTACTTGGTCTTCGTTGGTCTTGTATCAGCTTTAAAGACAAGCAGTTCTCTATCAACCATACTGTAACCAAAGGAACTGCTGTCAATAGGCTTAATGCAACAAAGACCGCTTCAAGTGCCAGAATTTACCCTTTAAATGACGAGCAGATATCCATGCTTAGGCATTTGAAAGATAAAGAGAACGCAAATCGAAAGCTGTTCGGTAGTGCTTATCAGGACAACGATTATATCTTTAAGCATGAAGACGGTTCCCTTTATTATCCGGACTACCCGACTAAGGCTTTTGGAAAGATAATTAAGGCTCACCCAGAGCTTCCACAGGGCATCACCTTCCACGGTCTGAGATCTTCTTGTGTATCCATTCTGGTTCATGAGGGGTTCGACGTAAAGCGGATTCAGAAATGGGTTGGACACGCTGATATAGAGACTGCACTAAAGATTTATGCCAAGGTCAAGGATAAAGAAGCAAAACAGGAAATCCTTGATGGTATGCACGGTATTATTAAGCCAAAGAGCTACGACTAAAAATTGAATATTCATAGGGAGTCGTTCTCCTTATTCTATGATATAAAGTGATATGAGTTAGAACAAAGTTAGAACTCAGAGCAAAATCAAAGGGCTTCGGAAACCCGAAACCCTTGATTTTACTGTATCGATGCGACAGGATTTGAACCTGCGACCTCTGCGTCCCGAACGCAGCGCTCTACCAAACTGAGCCACGCATCGTAATCTGCGGAATGGACTTCCATCAGATTGCTGCCAGCCGGAATCCGTGTAAACGGATTCCGAACAGCAACAAATATATTATCATAAAATCACCGGGGTTGCAAGCATAAAATTTTCATCACTTTGCTGCTTCGATCACCATTCCGGCTCCGCCATAGATTCCGGCATCGTTGCCGAGCGTGGCAAGCGCGATCTTGGTCTCGCGGGCACCGTGGAATACTTCCCGGCGGAACGCCTCGTCCATCTCATTGAGCAGCACCGGTCCCGCGTTGGATACGCCGCCACCAATCACAACCATCTCCGGATTGACGACATTGCAGATCTTGGCAATCGCTTTTCCGAGGATCTCGCAGACCTCGTGGACTACCTTCTTTGCAAACTCATCGCCGTTCTTTGCCGCATCAAACACATCTTTTGAGGTAAACTCATCTATGTCGCGCAGGCTGCTCGCCTCATCGCTGTCTGCAAGCATACGGTTCGCCATACGGACAATGCCTGTTGCCGACGCGTACTGCTCCAGACAGCCATGATTGCCGCAGCCGCAAGCTTCTGTCTCATCATCGTTGACATGGATATGACCGCATTCCCCTGCTGCCCCGTTGTGTCCGGCGAGGATCTTGCCGTCAATAACGATTCCTGCGCCGACTCCGGTACCGAGCGTGATCATCACCGTGCTTTCCGCATCTTTCCCGGCACCGATAAATGCTTCACCCATTGCCGCGACATTCGCATCGTTGCCCGCCATAACAGGAAATCCGGACAACTTTTCCAGATCACGCGCCACAGGCACCACGCCCCAGCCGAGATTGACACAGTGGTTGACAACGCCCTGGCTGTTGACCGGTCCGGGGATGCCGATACCGATGCCTTCAACCCGCGAAGCGTCAATGGCCTTCTCATCCAGCTTTGCGTGAACTGCCTCGGAAATGTCTTTTAAAATGTTGGCACCGTCGTTGGATGTGTCGGTCGGGATCTCCCATTTTTCAACGAGCTCTCCGCTTGCTCCAAACAGACCCATTTTGATCGTGGTGCCGCCTACATCTACCCCGAATACATATTCTTTCATTTTGTTTCCCCCTTTTTTCCTTGATATATGATCAGAATAAAACTCTTATCTTACCGAAACGCTTGCAATCCGTGCAGATAATCATTTCATTCTTTGCTTACTTACAAACCAAACTCTACTCCGTCGCCGGAACTTCAGCGGGCTCCTCGATCGGCGTCTCCGCAGGGACTTCTGCGCCGGCACCCGCATCCCCGGCTCCGGCACCATCGTCGACTACCGCTCCGGTATCATCTTCCCAGACCTCGTCAACGCCTTCTTCTACTACGCCGCCTTCCTGCACTTCCTCAGGCTGTGCCTCAAGCGCCTCTCCCGCTTCATCGGTCACCTCTTCAGGCGCTTCTTCCTCAACTACTTCAGGAATATACTCATAATTCTCCGGCTTGACAAAATCTTTTGGCTCAAGTCCCTCATGAAGAGTCGTCATAAAGTTGTGCCAGATCTTGCCGGGATAGGTCGCCCCGTACAGCCCGTACATCGTGCGCGGCGTATCGTAACCGACCCAAACGCTCGTCGTATAATACCGCGTATAGCCGACGAACCATCCGTCCTTGTTGTCATTGGTCGTACCGGTCTTTCCCGCGCAAGGCATATCGCCGAGCCCAAGCCCCACGCCGGTACCGCGGATCAGCACGCCCTGCAGAATATCGGTCATCTCACGGGCTGCTTCCTCCTGATAGACAACCTCTTCTTTCTTTGACGGCTGATAGATCGCGCTGCCTTCCGAATCCGTAATCTTCAGAATGCAGGTCGGATCGCGGTATGCTCCGTCATTTTCTATGGTCGCATAACCCTTTGCCATTTCAAGCGGCGAAACGCCATTCGTAAAGCCGCCGAGGGATGCCGCGGGATTTTTATCATTTTCATCCAGCCTTGCAAACTGCATCTTTTCCAGATAAGAAATGCCAACCTCCGGTGTCAGATCGGTAAAAATCTGCCATGCAACCGTATTCTTTGACTGCTCAACCGCCGTCCTCAGCGTGATCGATCCGCTGTAACCGCCGCCGGAATTGGCAGGTCCGCCCTCAAACTGGGTATCCTGCACCACCGTATTGGCGTTGTAGCCATGCTCCAATGCAGGTGTATAAACGATAAGCGGCTTGATCGTACTGCCCGGCTGCCGGAAGCTTTGGAACGCACGGTTTAATGTATAGCCGGTCACATCCTGGCTGCGTCCGCCGACGATCGCCCGTACCATCCCGGTCGTATTGTCGATGCAGACACTCGCGCTCTGCAAAGCGAAAACGCCGTCATCCGTCGTCTCATCAAAGCCTGCCAGCGCCTCGTCCATCGTTGACTGCAGCATATCCTGCGTACCGAGATCGAGCGATGTGTAGATGCGGAACCCGCCTGTATAAAGCTTGGCATTGCATTCCTCATACGCCGCATCGTAATCTTCCTCGTATTCCTGCTTTTCCTCATCCGAGTCGAACACGGTCCGGAACTCAAAACCATCCATCTCCATCAGCGCCCGCGTCGCGCAATAGAAGGTGTAAGTCTCGGCATAATTGTGCTTCTCCTCGTCGGGCGGCTCCTCAAGAGTAATCGTCTCCCGGACCGCCTGCTTGTAGGTCTCTTCCGTGATCACCTTGTCATCAAGCATCGCATCGAGAATCTGATTCCGGCGCTTCATTGTATGATCAAAGTGTTCTTTGGGATCATAATAAGTCGGGCGGTTCGGGATCGCGCACAAGAAAGCGGCCTGCGACAGCGAAAGCTCATCCACATCTTTGTTGAAGTAGCCGCGGCTTGCCGCCTGGATCCCATAGTATCCGTTTCCAAAATAGATATTGTTCAGATAAAATTCCAAAATAGCGGATTTGGAGTATTTCTTCTCCAGATCGCTTGCGATGAAAATCTCTTCAACTTTCCGCTCCCAGGTCTTTTCGCTTGTCAGGAAAACATTTTTTGCCAGCTGCTGCGTGATCGTACTCGCTCCCTGCGTGATCCTGCGGTTGCGCAGATAAGCCCAAGCCGCACGGATGATCGCCTTGTAATCCACGCCATGATGGGAATAATACTTTTTATCCTCGATACTGACGATCGCCTGCTTTGCGTAATTGGGGATTTCATCGCTTTCTACATAGTAGACATCTTTTTCGCCCTTAAGCACGGAAAGCGTATCCCCATTGACATCATAGGCAATCGAAGTCTGCGCCGTGCGGAAGGTATTTTTATCGGAATTGGACACCAGAAAATCCGCATCGGACTTCATCGTGGAAATCTTGCCGGCGTAACCGCTTGCAAAAAAGACCATAATGGCAATACAAAGCAATCCGAGTAACAACATCTCGAATTTCACGAACCGTATCCACTTCTGTCTTCTTGTCCGCTTTTTTCTTGCCATGCTTTATCCGTAATATTATTGCAGAAACTCTGTCACGGTTTTTACTATGCCGTCCGCATCCAGTCCATAATAGGAAAGCAGCTTTGCGCCGGGTCCTGAAATACTGAATGTATCCGGCACGCCGATCCGCTTGATCCTCGCAGGCTGCTTCTCTCCTAACACTTCTGCCACTGCCGATCCGAGCCCGCCGATGACCGAATGCTCTTCCACCGTCACGACATTTCCCGTCTTTGCGGCGCATTCGGCGATCAGGTCTTCGTCAATCGGCTTAATCGTGTGGATATTGACCACTTGCGCGTCGATCCCAGCCTCAGCAAGCCGTTTTTCCGCTTCAACCGCCTCCGCGACCATCAGACCCGTCGCTACGATCGTCACATCCTTGCCGTCTTTTAAAAGAGTGCCTTTTCCGATTTGGAAACGGAAGGTCTTCTCATCATTGATGATCGGCACCGCCAGCCGTCCGAACCGCAGGTAAACCGGTCCGTCCATCTCATATGCCGCATAAACCGCCGCGCGGCCCTCCACATCATCGCCCGGATTGATGATCGTCATCCCCGGTATCGTCCGCATCAGCGCGATATCCTCATTACATTGATGGGTCGCTCCGTCCTCGCCGACAGAAATCCCGGCATGAGTCGCGCAGATCTTTACATTGACATGCGGATATCCGATCGAATTGCGGATCTGCTCATACGCGCGCCCCGCCGCGAACATCGCAAAGGTCGAGCAGAACGGTACTTTTCCTGTCTGCGCCAGACCTGCCGCGACACCCATCATATTTGCTTCCTGAATCCCGCAGTCGATATGCCGCTCCGGAAATTCTTTTCGGAACCAGCCCGTCCGGGTGGATTCGGCAAGATCGGCATCAAGTACAACGATCTCCTCGTGAACCCTGCCAAGCTCCACGAGCGCCTTGCCATAACTGTCTCTTGTCGCAATCTTTTCCGCGCTCATAGTGCCGCCTCCGCTTCTTTCAGTTCTTTCATCGCCTGCTCGTATTCCTCGTCATTCGGTCCCCTGCCATGCCAGGAAGCGTCATTCTCCATAAAGGAAACGCCCTTGCCCTTGACCGTATGAAGCACGATCACGGTCGGCTTGCCCTTCATCTGACGCGCCTGCTTCAGCGCTTCACGGATGTGACAGATGTCATTGCCCTCAGGCACATCCAGCACGAAAAAGCCAAATGCCTCAAACTTGTCCGCAATTGGATACGGCGAATTGACCTTGGAAATGTCTCCGTCAATCTGCAATCCGTTGTTGTCGATCAGCAGGCATAAATTATCCAGCTTGCGGAAGCCCGCGAGCATTGCCGCCTCCCAGACCTGTCCTTCCTGCAATTCTCCGTCGCCGAGCATTGCGTAAACACGGTAATCCTCTTTTGACAATTTTGCCGAAATCGCCATGCCTACTGCTACGGAAACACCCTGCCCGAGAGAACCGCTCGACGCGTCCACGCCGGGCGTATCCTTTGCGCTCGGATGCCCCTGCAGATGGGAGCCGATGTGCCGCAGCTGTTTAATATCTTCTGCCGGAAAATAACCGCGCCGCGCCAGCGCCGAATACAGCGCCGGAGCCGCATGTCCCTTTGACAGCACGAACCGGTCACGGTCCGGCTTGTCCGGGTGCTCCGGGTCAATATTCATCTCATCAAAATAGAGGACGGTAATCGCATCCGCCGCCGAAAGCGATCCGCCCGGATGGCCGGATGCCGCGGCATGCACGCCCTCTATAATATCCTGTCGCATCCTGACCGCACACTTTGCCAATTCCAAATCAGTCATTGATGTACCTCTCTCCCACAATCCGCCGATACAATGATAACTGTTCACAGCATTTACAATATAACTATCATATTGTATCCATTTTCACCGGAAATGTAAAGTGCGCGATTTTTGTAATAATAAGTCCAATGGAGCAAACCTTACTTTTCACAGATATCCGATAAGGATATCAGCATAATATTCTTGATCGTCGCCGCCACCGTCTGCGTATTTTCATGGAATCCGCAGCTTGAAAAGACAAGGTAAAAAATATCTCCCTCTGCCTTATGCTTGGCGTGCTTGGTCAGCTCGATCAGCTCTTTCAGCGTCGCGATCTCGATCGGACGCTCCGTGTAATAGCACCGCGCAAAGATGATCGCGCTCTTGCCCTCATTCTCACCGAGCGCTACGAGATCAAAGCCGTCCGTCGTGTGTCTTTCCTCGTCATTCTCCCACCAGTTGCCGATCTCATTGACGACAAATGGCAGCGTATCCTTTCCGCTCTCCTTTTCCAGATATTCACGGCACATATTTGTAAACACATATTGCCGGAAATCCGTCAGCTTGGGCAGGATGCGGTCGGACACGAGCTTGCTGAAATTGCCGGTATAATACAACGCCATATTCGGCACAATGTACTGATACCAGAAACGGTCGTAACTGTTTTTGATCGAATAGCGCGTTTTCTTGCGGTTCGTCTTTTCCGTGACCGGATTTTCTTTTTTGACAACACCGATTGCCATCAGTGTATTCATATATGGCACGACAATATCCTTTGGCTTGCCGACCTCCGCGGAAATGGCATTGACGCGTGACTTTCCCGACGCGAGCGTCGCAAGCATCCGGTTATAATAGGAAAGCTCCCGCAGCTCCGTCGCCAGAGTCTTCTCCGGCAGCAGCGTCACATCATCCTCCTCCCGCAGAAACAGCCGCATCATCGAACCCTCGACATCATCCACAAGATTCGTCAGCGCATACGGAATCCCGCCGGTCATCCCGTAATACATCAGCGCATCCTCTGCCTTGGCATCCGGGAAAAATGACCGGGAATCGAAGAAATTCATCGGTTCCACTTCGATCGCCAGTGAAAGCGCGTCCTTCCACATCGCCTTTTTGCCGTATACCTTTTTCTCCATCGCCAGATACGAATCACCGCAGAGGATCAGCTTCACCGGCATCCGAACCCACTGCTCCGTCACATAGCTGTGCAGGATCTTGTCATATTTTGCGTTTGCCTTAACGAAATTCGGATAATGGTCAATGATGACCAGCACCGGCTCGCGCCGTCCGATCTCCGTGATCTCATCCAGCAGATTTTCCAATGTATAAACCGGCTTTTTCACGCCGATCGCCGCCGCCAGGATCTCCAGCTCCGCCTCATCTGTCGTCGCGTACGCCGTGAAAAATATGGTCTTTTTGTCCTTTGCAAACTCCTTCAGCAGCGTCGTTTTGCCGATGCCCGTCCGTCCGTAGACACACGCCACCCTCTCCTTGGCTTTCTCATAAAAACTGTTTAACGCCGCCTTTTCCTTTGCTCTGCCTACAAACATCTGTCTCGTCCGTCCCCTTATTTTCTATATTGAACCACTTCCCTGGCATTCGGGTAAGTAGATGCGCATAAAATTTTAATTTATCATTAGCGGACCGTTACGACCGCCGGCACTTAACGAATTTCGACGCTAGGAGAAATGAGTTTAGTACCGCTGCGTGAGTGCCGGAGCGAAAGCGTTCCGATAGTGAAAAATTAAAATTTTATGTGCTTTAGGTATTCACACAAAAAGTATTGTAATATGTTTCAACTAAGGTTGCAATAGGAAATTTTGTTCGATTTTCCTTGTATTTCCGCCATTTCACAAGATATTGTTGAAGAAAGAATTTACTACTACAAAAAGTTGTTGTATAATAATTTTCACAAATTTTAAATAATTGACCGGACAGCACTTTGAGGATGAAGGGGGATATCGACAATGCCGGGATTTCGTACACATTATCTGTTTGGGGAAAAGGTCAGAAAAGAGGTCGGGATGAAGCACCCCGCCATCCGCAAATATCCGCACAGCTACAATCTCGGGCAGCAGGGACCGGACATTTTCTTCTACTGCCCGCCGTCCCATATCTTTTACAAGGAACACCTGGGCGGACATATGCATAAAAATGATACGATGGCATTCTTTTCCGCGCTTCTCGACGGGCGAGACCGTTTTCCGACCAGGGAAGCGCGCTCCATCTGTGACGCTTATATTATGGGCTTTATCGGGCATTATACGCTGGATACGACTGTGCATCCGTATGTCCACTACCGGACAGAGAAATTGAAAAACCTTGACCGTCCCGATTACGCATTCGGTATCCATGTCCTTCTTGAAACGGATATTGACGCTGCGGTTCTCCGCCATTTCCTGCACAAAAAGCCGTCGTCCTTTCACTGCGCCCGAACAATCACTTTGTCAAAAAAAGAACAGGCTGTCATTTCGCTTCTGCTCTCTTTTGCGATCCGCCGTGCCTATCCAAAGCTGTTTGCTTCCCCGATGCATGTCTCTTTCGCGATCACCTGCATCCGGCTTGGCAACCGTATCCTGCACGATCCGACCGGCAAGACCAAATCCCTGATCCGCATGCTGGATGAACGCTTGACCGGCAATGCGTTCCTTTCCTCGCTCGTTGCGACGAATACGCACCGCACCTATCTCGATCCGTGCAATCTCCGTCACCGCAAATGGCGCAATCCCTGGCAGCCGTCTGATGAATCGACCGAAAGCATCTACGATATGATCGACCGCGCCACGGATACCTACCGGAACCGCCTGTCGCTGTACAGAGACCTCATTTTGCGCCAGCCGGAAAATTATTTTTACTGCCGCAATTCCCTCCTGACGGATCTTGGCAATAAAAATTATGATACGGGACTGGAAATCCCGGGCTGATGCTCATTCTTCTGCATCCGCACCCACAAATTCCGCGATCTGCTCGTAAATCGTCTGCATCAGCCGTTCGCGGGTCTCTTTACCGGCCCAGGCAATATGCGGCGTGATCAGCAGTTTGCCGGAATCCTGGATCCTCCGCAGAGAATTGTCTGCAGCCATCGGCTCCTGCGAAAGCACATCGAGCCCTGCCGCCGCGATGCCGTCATTTTCCAGCGCATCTGCTAAAGCCGCTTCATTCACGACCGGCCCCCGCGCCAGATTCAATAGAACCGCTGATCGTTTCATCAGGGATAATGCCGCTTCATCGATTAAATTTTCTGTATCAGGCGTCAACGGGCAGTGGATCGATATAATATCACTCGTGTGCAAAAGGGTATCCAGATCCTTTTCCAGATAATCCGTGCCATGATTTTTCCCGCTCGTTGAATAATATTGCACATTGGCGCCAAAGCATTCCGCAATCTGTGCCACTCTCCTGCCGATCGCGCCAAGCCCGATGATCCCCCACAGCTTTCCCGACAATTCCGAAAAGGTTGCTTCAAAATGCGAAAACACCCGGTCCCCGACATAACGGCCGTCTTTGACATAGGCATCGTAATACGGCAGATGCTCCCACAAATAAAACAGCATCGCGAAGGTATGCTGTGCCACGCATTCTGTCGAATAGCCGGCCACATTCCGCCATGCAATCCCGCGTTCTGCCAGATATTCCTTATCCAAATTGTTCGTGCCAGTCGCTGTCACGCAGATCAGGCGCAGTTTTTCTGCCGCTTTAAGTGTCCCGGCATTCATCGGCACCTTATTGACGATCAGAATGTCCGCATCCCGTACCCGCTCCGGCGCTTCTTCTGCCGTCGTAAAATCATAGGTGACCACCTCGCCAAATTCTTCGTAAGCTGATAAATCAATATCGTCACCGATTGTCTTTCTGTCTAAGAATACAATTTTCATATTTATATAGTGCCTCTTCTTTTCGATCCGTCTTACATATCCTGCAATCCAACTGTAAATCCCTATCTCATCCTACGCTATATCCGTGTCCGCATCGGAAATTTCCGCTATGGGCATCCGTGCCACCAGCATTTTCACTCCTTCGATCGCCTGCACGACAACGATATCATCCACTTCAAATACTTCTTCGTCCAACACCGCCCGCGCCGTCCATTCCATGCCTTTATAATGCACCTTCCCGGTTTCCGCCTGGTTGTCGATCCTCTCAATAACGCGGACAGGCGATCCCAGCGTCTCTTCAACATTAGTCCGCGTGCGGTGGCTGTTTAAATATTTCACAGCTATCGGGCGCGTCCAGTAAAGCAGCACAAAGGTCACGGCGAAAAAAGCAGCAATTTGCAGATTCAGCCCGCCGCCCAGCAGAGCAATGGCCAAAGCCACCAGTGCGCCTCCGGTCATCCATATCGTTGTCAGTCCCACCGTAATGAACTCGACGATAACCGTGATCACGATCACCGCAACCCAAAACATTTCTGACGAAATCATAGCTTACTCCTCATATATTCCAATACAATCGCAAATTTTCCCGCAATTTATATTTGTGTGATTATAGCACAGATTTAGCTAAAAATACACCAGCTTTCTTCCGTTTTACACAAAACAAAGTAAGAACGCAAAGTATAAGAAAAAGCCTTGAAAATCTGTATCTTCAAGGCTTTTCTGATATGCCCAGACTCGGAATCGAACCAAGGACACGAGGATTTTCAGTCCTCTGCTCTACCA
>JAFUYB010000086.1 GCA_017470735.1 Lachnospiraceae bacterium
CCTTTCTGTATATTTCGCAAAATAACATAATAAGGGAAATCCTTCCGTTTGGGAAGAGGGGAGTTCTCCTCTTCCTTTTTCTATTTTGAATATACTATCTATATTCTTTTATTCCAGCCAATGAAAACTATACACTAACTATTCCACCCATACGATCCCCCTTGAAAAACAGCTATTTCTGTTTTATAGTATTGACCATTAGGAGGAATCAGCATGACAGAAACAGAAAAAATGAAAGCAGGACAATGGTACGATGCCAATTTTGACAAAGAGCTGCTGGAGCAGCGGCTTAAGGCGGAGCAGATCACCTATGATTTCAATAATGCCCGCCCCGGAAGCGACGAGCAGCAGGACGCATTAAAGGAACTGCTTGGTACGGAAGATGTGGACGGGATCTCCGTACTGGCTCCCGTTTATTTTGATTACGGCAAAGAATACACAAGCCTCGGCAAGGGCACCTTTGTCAACCACGGCTGTTATTTTATGGACGGCGGATCCATTACCATTGGTGAAAATGCGTTTATCGGACCGTTTTGCGGGTTTTACACTGCCAACCATCCGCTTGACTACAAGAGGCGCAATGAAGGCTTGGAAGTCGCCCTCCCGATCAAGGTCGGCGACAACTGCTGGTTCGGCGCGAATGTATCGGTGATGCCCGGCGTTACGATCGGCTCAGGCTGCGTGATCGCCGCCGGAAGTGTCGTCACATCTGATATCCCGGACAACTCTCTTGCGATGGGCGTGCCGGCAAAGGTGGTAAAAAAAATAAGCGGACACTGATAAATAGCACCCGCCAATGGATATGCTGTAAAAAAGATGTCCGGCTCTCATCCGCCGACCGCGCGGCTGCTCTCCCGGACAGTCAGCTTCACCGGCACGATTTCCGTCATGGAATATTCCCGGTCATCCCTCATCAGCGTCAGGTATTCCACTGCTTTTCTTGCGCGGTAAGCCACATCCTGCGTTACCGTGGTGAGCGCCGGACTGACCGTTCTCCCGAGCGCCGTATCGTCAAAACCAACCACGGAAATATCATCCGGCACACGGTATCCATTCGCTGCAAGGTAATTCATCAGGTCTACCGCATAGTAGTCGGATACCGCGAATGCGGCCGTATATTTCGCGAAATCTTCCGCCCTTGCATCATAATAGCATATTCTCTCTTCCTTTTGCATGGGAATTTCCCAAAATTCCGCGTCAAATCCTAAGCCTTCACACAAGCCGAGATATCTGTCATAGTCAGGCTGGAGCCTGTTGTCGGCAAGACAAAGCACCTGCGTGTGCCCATTTTCACGCAGATACTCCCCCACCTGCCTGCCGCCGTCTTTGTCATCCAGCAGCAGGTTGCAGATGTTCCCTTTATTGTCAAAAAATCCGTCGTATACCACAAAGGGGATCCGTATCCGGTCCCTCAATAGCTGATACTCATCCGCGCAGAATCCAAGCAGGATCATGCCGTCCATATTCCACATGGAGGCAAATTTTACGGCATCCATGATATGGGCGGTCTTTTTCAGCATCAGAAAGTATTCCGCCCGCTCCAGCTCATCCGACAATGCATTGACCGCACCGCTCACAAAGGGATCTTCAAACAGATGCCCCTCGTATTTCTCATGGTCATGCACCACCACGCCGATGATCCTCGAATTGTTCTGCGCTAAAAGCGTTGCCGCCATATTGGGAATATAGCCGCGCTCCTGAAGCTTATCCTGCACCCGTTTTATGGTGCGGTCGGAAATCTTTTTTGTTTTCCCGTGGAGCACATTTGACACGGTCGCGGTACTCACGCCAAGCTCGTCGGCTATGTCCACAATGCGCACCTTGTTCTCATCCCACATAAATTGCAATCTTCACTAATGATTAATCAAATAATGCATCCAGGTTCAAAAGAACCGCTCCATCCTCAGCCCAGGGAACTTTTTTTCTACCAGACGCATGGTCTGCAGTATGATAAGATGCTTTGAAACTTTGGTTTTTTCTTCATGAATATAATCGGATATTTCCTGTACCTTATTTCTAGTATCAGTCTACTTGTAAGTAGTCTATTCGAAAGTATTCTAACGCACTTTATATGATAGTTCAATCCCCCTTTAAAACCTAGTTTGTGAACCAAAAATAAACCGCCGAGGAGTGAAATTCATCTTCCCCGGCGGCATTTTTTATATGTATTCCCGAAACTTTATGGCATCAGTGTAAATGTTACGCTGTAGACCATCGTGTCGCCGTCGCGGTACTCGTTCTGCGTCACTGTCATTTGGTCCCATGGCACTTCGCCGTCTGTCGGTTGCGTTTTGGCTGTGGCATCCGGCACAGCGGACACATCTTGGGCTGGCGTCCCTTCCGCGGTAGTGGCGGCCATCGCCTCATTTGCAGCGAACGGTACTGTTGCAGCGATTTCAGATGGATTCGCCGTTCCGGTATCTTCCTCCGGTGTACCTGCCGTTATTTGCGTGCCTGTCTCCTTCGAATCCGCCTCTTTGGAGTTCTCCTGCATTTCAGCCGGAGCTTCGGCG
>JAFUYB010000008.1 GCA_017470735.1 Lachnospiraceae bacterium
AAGAATAGCTACTTCCAGTAGCACTTTCAGTCGGCTTAAGCCGACCACAAGAGGTGGGCTTTAGCCCAAGGCAATGACTTTCAGTCGAAACGGACTTTAGTCCGGTTAACCCACCGGCTTCAGACGGTGGTTGTTAAGTTTTTGCTTGCATATCCCAATTCCAGGCCAAGTGATGTTATAAAAGTATTGTTTGAATATCTTGGCATGGTCAAACCACTGGAGATAGTGGATGATTATGAAGAAACATTATATGCAGAGACAGGAAATAGGATGAGGGCAGTTCACTAAATAATAAAAGATGAGTTTCTGATCATATCTATCGGATAAGACCGTCAAATGGTAATCAAAGCCATACGGTCTTATTTTAACACAATAAAATAGCAGGATGCGAGAAGCTGATGTATTCTTTGTTTCCATTACGGTAACTTTCTGATATGAAATCTAGTAGGTTAGCACAGAAACGTATATCAGAGCAGACAGATGTAATGGCAACAAAGGTCATATCTGCGGAGAGGATGGATTGATTTTGGACAGGATGCGTCGGTCACTTCGTTACTAGAGGCAGTATTAGGCTTGCATGGCCTATATTGAACAAGAAAAAGCCGAAAACTACATACGGAGAAATTTACAACTGAACAATTTTAACCGAATGATTGACAAGGGCTTTGGGAAAAAATATAATCTGTCTTTCTTCTGACAACTTGACAGAAAGTAGGTTGTCAAAGGAAGACTGGTTTTCTTAGAGCAATACTTGTTTTTAAGCACTTTGAATTGGAACAGCCTTGTAAGGAGCACAGTAAGATAGCAGATGAGCCTTTTAAAGCTGATCTCGCCGGCTGATGTGATCAGGACAATGCCTTCACCCTTGCTTCATCTGATCTTATCTTAATAAGAAATCTTGTCTTTATCATGTTCATCATTTGGTTCGGAAATTTTATATTTTTATCAGATATGTCTCTAGCAATGGTCATCCGCCATCATCCATAAGCGGTAGTTTTCTGCTTCGCATTATGGAGGCGGCGCACCATATTAAATGATACCGAATCATGCCGAAAGAATTACTTATCAAGCAGCAGCGAACCGTAGAGTGTATAGAGAAGCTACGCTTTTTGGTTTTCGTTCTTAAACAGGTCGATTACAAGCCTCAGTAGCAAAGGACGAAAATCAATTTTTAATGGTTATTGGTTGTTTTCCGCAATATAGTGAAAATCCACATCCATATCCCTCCAAGGCAACCCTTTGAATCTATCGTGCAGATAATTTACAACTACATTGCTTTCTGGTTGAATTCTATATCCAAAGTCAGACGGAGTGTTGATCCTTCTTTTTCCATTTTCGTCTATCTCGATAAAGAAGAAAGAATCCTTGAATTCATATTCATTTAACAGCATTGTATTGTGAGTAGTTATCAATAACTGCCCGTTAATATTTTGATACAGTGCTTTCACAAGATTCAGTAAAAGTATATCATGAATCCCATTGTCTATTTCATCTATGGCAACCACATGGTTGTTACTTACAGCTATGCAATAGGGTAATAGATAAATCAGGTTTCTTGTGCCGCAGGATTCATTGACAAATGATACAGAGCGTTCCTTGCCGGAAATAAATCTTGTGAAGTAGAGCTCATAGGAAAGAGTGGTATTCGTATAGGATTTTTTATAGAAAACCTTTTTGATATCACGATATGTTGATTGAAAGAATTTATTTAGCATTTGCTCCGTATGATCTATCTTGCATTCATCTGATACGGAGATTTCTCCATCAGTATACATTTCAGGGGAGAGTGTATCCATGGTGTTGATAATTCCGCGCATAGAATTATTGTCAGCCATATAGACGCAAATAGATTGAATATATTTTAATACTGATAGCAAATATGGATTGACCGTATCAGAAAAATAAGAGTCTGAAAATTCATCCTTTGCATTAAAAAGAATGGCCAATGCGGAATGCTTACCCCAGAATTTGCGGAGAGAAGAAATGTATTCTTCCCTATAATCTCCAAATATTTTGTTGTTAATCTTTATCCGCTTTTTGTCAATTTGATAGTAAATGCCTTTATTTTTTTCTATTGTAAATTCCAGTTGCTCCTTTATAATTTGGTCATTGTCGAATTCAATATAATAGATACCATTTTTCCCTTCAAGCTGGAAACCTATTTCCATAATCATATTGTCTATTGAGCCAATAGTCTTATTTGCTCGGATAATACGAGTAATATCCATATATTGTTTCAAAGATGCAAGATCTGTTATATGGTCAGGCTCTTGATTTTCTTCGAGCAGATGCATAAGCATATTGCGGATGCTCATGGTTTGAGTTGTATCATAAAGAGTCTCAAACATATTAATAAGGTTACTTTTTCCAGAACCGTTTTCCCCATATAAGACTACAAATTTGAGTGGAAAACCGTTTTTAGACATAAAATCAATGGTAAGGTCTGTAAATGAACGGTAATTTTGCAGTTTAATATATCGTATCATGGATGTATCCCCCCCATTATTTTATAATTGATTCTAAAAATGCAACTGCATATAGTATATCATAAATCGACAAAATGTCCATGTATTTTTTGGAAATATGCTATGAAAATAGCAAATATAGAAAAAATATTGACAGAAGACACAATATAGAGTATCTTAAGAAAGAAAAAAGAACCACCAGTACAAAAACTGTTGATCCTTTTCTCTGTGAACTCTTCAATGCAAGACGATTTTAACAGATGTTACGCGGATTGCGCAAGCTTTTTCGTGGGAGCGGCAGTGATAAGAAGGACTGGAGTAGTAGGAAAGGAGGTGCAACGCATGGAGTACAAAAAGCCTGCAGTATTGGCAAAAAGCACGGTTCGTATGGCAGAGTGCAGACCGAATAGTAAGCCAAGTGGCAGACCCTGTAATCCTCCGCGGCCTAGCGGAAGATAGGGTTACTTGCGGACGACAATGCAGTACGGCATTGTCGTTCGCTTTTGGCTATATTATTATCACATTGGAGATGTTTGGATATGTATTATATGCGCAGAAGGGCAACCATTTTCCGCGATTATGGCGAGTTTGGTTATATCACAGATAATCGCAATTACGGATACAGGCTTGCTGATGAAGGCGAGAATTTAATAGGAGACAGAATTGTTTCACAAAGTGGTAAAGTTTTTTTGGCTGCATTGGACAGATTGCCAAAATCATTAGACAGAATTCTTGAGGAGATCACAGATGTTTTCAAGGGAATCTCATATGAGGATATAAAGGATGACGCAATCGAATATTACGCAATACTTGAACAAGAGGGCTTTGTGGTTTCCGGGAGCGACTATTTATCATGCTTGGAAGGAGATCATGTTTTTTCATATACTCAACAGATTAAATCAGATCCTAATGATAATAAAAAGTCATCAGAAATAAGTGAACCTGATACACAGGAGTATCTTGACGAGCATTATTATAAAGGACGAGTTCGATTGGCGCACATTCATATTGAAATAGCAGGACTTTGCAATGAAAGGTGTGTCCATTGTTATATACCACATGAGAATAAAACCACGGCGATGGATAAATATACGGTGCTTGAAGTGCTTCGGCAATGCCGTGACATGAATGTACTTAATGTGACATTGAGCGGTGGGGAGCCTATGCTACATTCTTCGTTTATAGAGATACTACAAAGATGCAACGAGTATAATTTTTCTGTTAATATACTCAGTAATCTTACTATACTTACGGATGAAATTATCCGGGAAATAAAGAACAATCCGTTAATTGGAATTCAGACTTCTATATACTCAATGAATCCAGATATACATGACGGTATTACAAGTGTAAAGGGCAGTTTAAAGAGTACAATTGCTTCGGTTCAGAAACTGATAGAAAACGACATTCCGGTACAGATTAGTTGTCCTATTATGAAAGCGAATATGGGTTCATATAAGGATGTGGCAGAGTGGGGAAAGAGGTTAGGAATTACAGTAAATGCTGATTATGTAATCATAGGTAGATATGACGGCTCAATGAGTAATCTTGACTGTCGGTTATCTTTGGATGATATAAAGAAATATGTTTCGGAAATGATAGAAAGTGATTCGGCATATTTACATAGCCTTGAGGAAGAGGCTGAGAAAAGAAGAATGCGAGCGGGAGAGGACTATATATGTAGTGTATGCCATTCGTCGATGTGTGTAGCCGAAAATGGAGATGTGTACCCATGCGCAGGCTGGCAAGAATGCGTATTGGGAAATGTCTATAACGAGCCAATATCTAGCATATGGGATAATTCTCTTAAGGCAAAGGGGTTACGAAATCTGAAATACAAGGATTTTCCTAAATGCCTAGATTGCAAAGATAGGGAGTTTTGTACAATGTGTCTGGTTAGAAATGCAAATGATAGTGTTTCTGGTGATTTTATGTCGGCAAGTAAGTATTTCTGTGATGTTGCAAGAGTTACGCATGAAATATTTGATAATCGGATGACAGGATAACCAAATCACAATTGTATAGAACAATATTTATGGTTGCAGGATTTGCTTGCATGTCGAATTGTGACTATGCAACTGGCGGCAGGAAAAAGTAGAAAAAATATGGTTTATGTAGTAAGATATGATTAAGAAATTTTTGGGAATGGCAGGAGAGGATGATGGCAACTGAAAAGGATACGGCAATGGGCGATCTTGAAGCCTTGAATGATGTTTTCTCTGATATTATGAATGTTCTGATGTTCAAGGGCGAGCGGTATGTCGGGGAGAACGATCTGGAGCAGGGTAGAGAGAAATCGTCTTATGATTCGGACAGTGCAGTCCGGCTCAGACCGCAGTACAGGGATATACATAAGTTTTGGAAGAACTGTGAGGTTCGGATTGCGTATGTCGGCATGGAAAACGAGACGGAACCGGAGGACGACATGCCCTTCCGTACGATAGGATATGACGGAGCCGCATACCGTGACCAGATTTCCTATTACACAGACGAGGAGGGTAAGAGGCGTAAAAGCAAGGAGCGATATCCGGTCATTACGCTTGTATTATATATGGGATATAAAAGACGCTGGGACAGGGCGAAGTCGATATATGAGGCCTTGGGGGAGCGGTTGGACGACCGGCTGAAGCCATTCGTGCAGAATTACCGAATCAACTTGTTTGAAATAGCCTTTTTGGAAGAGGAGGATGTGGAGCTGTTTCAGAGCGACTTCCGTATTGTGGCGGATTATCTGGTGCAGATGCGGAAAAATAACGACTACAAGCCCACGCCATTTCAGATAAGGCATGTCAGGGAAGTCTTGAACACTATGGCGGCGCTGATGAATAATGCGGGAGTTGCAGAGATTTATGCTGGTGATGAGAAAGGAGATGAACCTAAAACGATGAGTGATGTTTTTGAAAGAGCAGAAAAAAGAGGGCGTAAAGCAGGGCAAATGGAGATTACGAAGCTGATGAATTTCCTTTTGACTAACGGAAGAAGTGAGGATGCCATAAGAGCAACCAATGATGAGGGATTCTTGAATAAATTGCTTGCAGAATTTAATAGTGGTTTGATGGCAGCCAAATAATGGAATTACGAGGTTCCGAGACTTTCAGAGAAGAATGTTTCGGAGCCTTTTCTAATTATAAACAGGATCATCTCTATACCAGACATATCTTAGTGTCTTTTCTTTGGACAAATCTTATATTTCCATATTATTTATAAAAAAGTCTCAAGCTCTAATCTTCTTGACGATTACGCCGGCATACCAATATGCGAGCATAAAAAAAGTTTTTGAAATTCACAAGCCGGAAGTTTAGTCAGTATTTTGGCTTTACACAGGATGAAGTTGCGAGAATACTGGATGATTTTGAAATACCCGATAAGATGGATCTTGAATAATCTGGGGCTGATTGAGCCAATAAAGGATAAGGTTTATACTAGAGACCTGTTTAGAAGGGATCAGATTCTTGCAAGGCTGGACGAGATGTCGATTCTATGTTAAAGTGCGGTACACGTATGGAGACGGAATACTTCGCATCATTGGTATTAAAAAGCTAAAAGGATAAAGTGGTTTTGTCGATATCAACCATAAGATTAGGAAAAGGAGACTGTATCCATATCAAGTTTCTTTCAGATTCTGTTTCTTGTAATATCATTGTTGATACCGGCTCAACAGCATCAGCCGCAGAATACAGGAAGCTCGTGAACAATATTATCTCTTCTGGTGAATCGATTGATGCGTTATTAATCACTCATTATGATGATGATCACATTGGTGGAGCACTTAAAGTTCCAAATATTCCGTATAAGGCTGTGTATTTTAATGCTTACATTGGGAGCTTAGACAATCAAAACTTATCAGCAAGTCAGAATCAAAGATTATTCCATTTGCTTCCAGACGTCGTTGTTCATTCCCTTATACTTGCAGGAGATGTAATCGAAATCGCAGGAGCAAAGATAATAATTCACGCTAGTACTGTGGTAAGAGAGTGATTCGGACAGCACAGATTCTGGTAAACAGAGAAAAACTCCCCGGGTGGGGCGTTTTAAAGAAAATGGTTCATGAATGGATGGCAGACAGCCTTGCCTCGACAGCTTCTTCAATGAAACTGTTCAGGCTCTGTTCATGTGTCATTGCGTAGATTGCTGCGCGGCGATGATTGTCTTTGTTTTTGAAGCGGACATTAAAGCTTCCTTTGTAGGCGATTTCAGGGGATGATCCCTCCGCTTCGCAAAGCGCCAGATAATCGTCAACAGCAGCATGAAAATCGGATATGAGTTCCTTAGCATTGGTTCCCTCGTAGGAAATCAGCGAACGTATGCCCTGAACCTTACCAAAGAACACGCCATCATTTTCAGAGAACTCTACGCTGCCGACATACCCCTTGTATTCGATGATATTGTTCATCATATGAGTCCCTCCTGTTCTAACTGTTCAATCAGCTGCTTGACTTGATATTCGGGCAGTTCCTTTCTTGGGTGCGGCTTGTGAAGCAAGATTTTGGTCTGATATTTGTCGCTAGTGAACATTATTCGTGAGCCGCTGGTTTTGCCTTTATTGCTTCGGTGATATGTCAAATGTCCAAGTAAAGATTCGGCTTCATCAAAAGTATAATCTTTTGGATTTGATTTTAGCTTCGTAATTAATTTCTCTTTTTGGCTCAATGTTGATAGCTTCCTTATGTGGAGTATAACATAGGGGAAGAATGTTTGCAACTAAAAATAGTTGCAAGGTCGGGTAATTTTACTGTGCTGAAGTGAAAAGTTTATTTCCACTCTGAAGGGGGCGAAGTGGATTTTAGTCTTTCACTTAATTCCATCTACATAATTGCGGCAATTAGTCTTACGCTTGATGTTGCTGAATATTTGCCAAAAAAAGAATAGACAACGCCTATATTCATCGGTTATACTAGATTATATTTTTTAATTTCTAGGAAGGGGTATGAAAATGTTGGGAAGAGGAAAGAAGGCGGAAAAAAAAGGCGGAGGGGGCAGCAGCGTGCGGCCGAAGCGGTCGATTTCGAGCAAGCTGTTAGTCGTACTGCTGCCGATGATTGCGGTGGCGATTCTCTTTATTATCTTATTTTTGTCCCAGAGGGCGAAAAAGATCATAGTTGAATTGTCCAACAACTCACTGGAGCAGGAGACAGTAGCGAATGCGAACATGTTCGCGGGCGATATCGGCAAGTTCATCGGGCAGCTGGACGCATTGGCGGTTACGCTGGAGCAGTTTGAATTTAAAGACAACGATGCGATTCTTAAGTTCTTGACTGACGAGTCAACCAAGTTCTCCAAGGACGCGCCGAACGGCGTTTACCTGGCGCTCGATGACGGTTCATGGATCGATCCGAGCGGCTGGGAGCCGGACGCAGACTATGTGGCGGCAGACCGTCCGTGGTATCAGGATGGTATCAAGAACGCATCCTTTGCGCTTGGCGCGCCGTATCTGGACGCGGTTACCAACAGTATGGTGGTGCCGGTGGCGCGGGCGATCACATTGGCAGACGGCCGCAGCGGCGTGGCGGCGTCAGATCTTTCATTGGCAAGCATCATGCAGACGGTCAGCGGACTGTCGCCGATGGGACATGGCGTGACGACTTTGCTTGATGGCGATTCGATCCTCTCTTATTCCAATGAGGAGTACAACGGCACATCGGTCAGTGACCACCCGGACGACACCTATCTGCAGGCGATGTATGCGGATATCAACAGCACCGGCGAAGTGCAGAAGATCAAGGACGGCAGCAAGACCTATTACGCGGATTTTGAGCCGATCAACGGGACATCGTGGACGCTGATCTCATCGGTATTGGAAAAGGATGTCATGCGTGAGCTCAACCAGTTCCAGATGGTATGCTGGATTCTGGCGGTCATCGTGATCATCGCGATCGCGGTCGTGATGCTGCAGCTGATCGCACGGATCATTACCAGACCGGTTAAGGAGCTGACAGACAATATCATACGGATCACCAACAGCGATTTTACAGTGGATATCGACGACAGCGGCAACGACGAGATCGGTCTGATGAATACCAATATGAAGAAATTCATCACCCATATGCGCCAGTCGCTCGGGCAGATGCGTGACGAGACCAATCAGCTTTCAGAGGAGGCTCTCAACAGCCGCAGTTCTTCTGAGAATATGAACTCACAGGCAAAAGAGCAGTCCGATTCGATGGAGCAGATCCGTGGCGCGATGGACGGCATGGCAGGCGCGGTGACGGAGCTGGCGACCAATGCGACAGAACTTGCCGGCATGGTCAGCGATCTGACCCAGGAAGGCAACACCGCGGACGAGACGATGAAGATCCTTGTCGAGAAGGCCGGCGAAGGCCAGCGTGACATGAATATCGTAACGGCGAGCATGGATTCGATTTCCGAAGCGATGAAGGAAATGAATGATGTCGTAACGACCGTGGATGAGAGCGCAAAGAAGATCACAGGCATCGTTGAGATGATCAACTCGATCGCGGGACAGACGAATCTGCTGTCACTGAACGCGTCAATCGAGGCAGCCCGTGCGGGTGAGGCAGGCAAGGGCTTTGCGGTTGTGGCAACAGAGATCGGTTCCCTGGCCAATGACAGTGCTGAGGCGAGCCGTGAGATCGGCGCGATCATCAATGAGATCAGCGGACAGATTACGAACCTCGCAGAGAAATCCGCTGCCAACATGGAAGAGATCGAGCGCAGTACGGCATCTGTCGCGACGGCAGAGACGACCTTTGAGGAGATCTTCCGCAACCTTGACATCACCGGCGAGTCAATGAAGAAGATGATCGGCATGATGAGTGAGATTGACAACATCGCGTCGAGCGTGGCGGCGATTTCCGAGGAGCAGTCAGCAAGCTCCGAAGAGGTGACGGCAACCGTCGAGACATTGGCGATCAGCGCAGGTGAAGTCGCGGACGAGAGCCAGAATGTGACAGACAGCGCGAACACGGTTTCACAGTCGGCAGAGACGATCAATGACTTTGTTGCGACCTTCAAGCTGGAGTGAGTGATTCCGGAAATAAGATGAAAAAATCCGCAGGGGAGCAAAAATCTCCTGCGGATTTTTTATAGCTTATGAGGGGTCACGGAATTGCCCGGTTTTATTGTGGCAGTTCCTTTTATTATTCCGCAATGCCGACGATTGTGACATTGCGGTATTTCTCGTCTTGTGCCAGCGAAACTTTCATTCCGAATACGGACACATCCGGGCGCAGGGGCAGACCGACATGGTTGTGCGTGACGAGGCCTTTGGTGCCGTCGGAAAGTAAGACCCATTCGCCGATCGGATAAGGCGCGATGATCTCAGTCAATGCGCGCACGGCATCTGTCGGGAATGCCTGACTTCCCATCAGATATTCCAACGCCTCTCCCTGCAGCATCGGTGAGCTGTTGTAAGGAGTCGCGGCGACCAGGTTGTCATAAGCGGACGCCAGACCGACGATCTGTGCCGCGAGGTTGATCTTGCCTGCAGGCAGTCCCTGCGGATAACCGGTACCGTCGATGTGCTCGTGATGCTGCCATACCGCGTAGAGCGTATCGACAGGCATATTCAATTTCTGAAGCACTTCAAACATGATCCGGGGATGCTCCCGCAAAAGCTTGCGCTCCTCGTCGGATATCTTTTCTTTTCCTAAGAGCTGCGGGTATTTCAGCTTGCCAAGGTCGTGGAGCAACGCTGCCATGCCGCAGTCCGCCATGAATTTAAGCCCCAGCCCCATGCGGATCGCCATGCCGATCGAAATCAGGCAGGTGTAATACGAATGCGCTGAGATCCAGTTTTTGCTGTTGCGCGAATCTTCCAATTCAAACAGCAGCCGGTTCTTGGCGTTCAGGCGCATGAAGGCCATGCTGGTATCATCGACGAATTCCTGGAATTCTTTTAAAGTCTTTTGAAATTCCGCGTCAAACGGGTCATCAAAAATCCGCTTATTCGTAAAAGTCTTTTTTAGGAGGGAGACGATCCGCAGGGCGTCCATATCGTCGACAAGCGGTTCGGGGATCTCAATATTTTCCCGGCGGCTGACATGCTGGACATAGATGCCCTTAAAGCCCTGCGCTTTTAACGCTTCGATCGCTTTTTCCGTGATTTTCGTACCTGCAGCCATCAGCATCATCCCGCGCTCGTCGTGCAGCGGACGCGCGAGGATATCGCCCTGTTTGATGTTTTTGGCCCGCACATATTCCAACATAGTCGTTCTCCAGTAATATGACAAATGTAAAATCCGTTTGTTCAAATATCATTAAAATGGATTCTGTGTCATTTGTCAATGTGGTTTTGGGATTATTTCACTTGTTGGACCAGACATAAATGGGGATTGACAAGAGAACGGTTTTGTGGTAACTTTTCCATACATTTTTCTATTTCACATCAAATCATATTTTATTCTGCGAAGCAGCATTCGGGTTGGCCGCGGCGGCGCGGCTGTTCGGACATTTTTCATGTGGAAAGGAATTTCAGATGCGAAGGATGAGGCATTTATGGGGAAAGTGCGTCTTGTTTTTGGCAGGCGTACTGGCTGTAGCTTTTGGCGTGCTGGGACAGGAAAAGGAAGCGCAGGCGGCAACTTCGGTGACAAAGGCGTCACAGTTTTACAGCGCGGCAGAGAGCGGTAATGATATTTCACTTGCAAAGAATATCGTGCTGACCAAGCCGGTCTGGGTAAAAAAGGGCGCAGATTTGTATGGAAACGGATACAAAATTCAGTTTGAATCGTCATCTGCGGAGGTCGATTTTCTGATATTTACAGGCGGGACGAGCAGCAATCCCAGCGTAATCGATGATGTCAATATTGTAACTAAGGATGGCACATACTGCGGTAACGGGATTGCTACGGAATCAGGCTGTGTGTTGAAGATGACAGATGTGATTGTCCACAAATTTTTTCAGGGAATATCAACATACGGCAACACAACGATGGTGGATTGTAAGATTCACAGAAATGGAAATGACGGATGGGTGCCGCATGGCAAGTCCTACACGCACACGGTCAAAAATTGCGATTTTTATGACAACGGTGATTGGCGGGACAGCAGCGGATACGCGGTCAAATTTTCAAAGAGTGATGCCTATAATCAGAATTTTGGAACGGCGGCAAGCGCAATGAGCTGCTGGGGCGGAAAGTTTACGATTACGGGATGTGATATATACAATAATGAAAATTGCGGGATCATTACGCAGTCAGATTGTACGGTAAGCATCAACAACTGCGAGATCTATGAAAACGGGGTCGGCAATGATCAGGTTCGGTCGGGGATTCAGATCAAAGGTTCGTCGGATAATGTGACGATGACCGGAGGAGGGATTTACGATAACCCTGTTGACGGCGTGCGGGTTACGGCCGGAACATTCCGGCAGGAAAGCGGTACCATTTACAGCAACAGTTCATTTGGGCTCCGCGTCAATGGCGGGACTGGATATCTGACCGGCGGGACGGTCCGGGACAATGGAACGGATGGCGTGCGCATCAGCAGCGGCTCATTTTCCCAGACTGGCGGAACGATAAGCGGTAATGGAACGGATGGAATACGCATCAGCGCCGGAAAGGCTGTCCAATCCGGCGGAACAGTGAAAAATAATGGTTCAGATGGTGTCGGCGTACGCACCGATGATTCGACATTTGTGCAGGATGGAGGCACAATCAGCGGCAATGGCAGGTACGGCATATATCAAAACGGAACATATAAAATGGCAAAAGCCGCGTCGGTCAGTGTGGAAGACAGCAAAAACTACATATATTTGACATCCGGTCATTTCATTCATTTAAGTGAAAAGCTGACCGCGTCAGGACAACTCGGAAAGATCCACACTGCTTCAGATGACAGACAGCTGGCGAGGCAGGTAATAAAGGCGACAAGCGCGGTGCCCGATTCGCATATTGCGTCTTTGAATGGACGATTTGCGCTGGGGTTTGCAAAGGTTGTAATGACAACAGGAGCGGAAGAGAGGAATCTGCCCAATGCCGCGGTTCGTGCGGGAAATGGAGTGAACGCGCCTGCAAACACGATGATTTTAAGCGGTACATTGACAGGAAAATACAAATCCGGGGTAAAGCAGGCTCAGATCGAAAGTGTTCCGGGATTTTCGATTGACAATGTGCCGGAAAAGGAAAACTATTATTGGAAGGAGTCTTACACATTTTCCGGACTCGGCGGAAGACCTGTACCGCGCAAATCGCTTCGTGACGGAAACGGAAATGAGAGTATATTTGCCATTGGAGGGAGCATGATTTTTCAGGGCTGGACTTCTTCGGTCGGACTGAATGACGAACCGCTGGCAAGGGCATTGGAGATACCGGCTGAACGATTGGGCGATGATGTGGTTTTCACGGCAGTATGGGATTTCCGGTTTGATCTTCTGTTTTGCGGGAACGGACAGACGAACGCGGCGGAAGCGCCGGATTATGAGATATACGATCTGGCAGCGGAATCGGCAATGCCCGCAAACGACGGACCGCAGCACAATAGCGCATATCTGGAACGGGATGCCGGCGCGACGACCGGATATTTTGGCAAGGCTTATCAATGGACGGCGGCGGAACAGAAACGCTATGACAAAAACAGGGAAAGCTTCGTCGATTATTTAGACAAATACGCCTTTGAAGGCTGGTCAAAACGGGCAGACTGTACTTATAAGGATGAAGACCTGCTGCGGCCCGGAACGCTGCTTGGCGGCAAGTTTAAGGAGAGCGCGGATGTATTGGACTGGTTTTTCCGGGAATTGGCGCAGGTGACAGAGGCAAGCAGCCGCACGGCGACGGATGGCAAGGTGGGAATCTGTTACTATGCTGTCTGGGATCGATTTCCGGAAATTGACGCGTTGGACCGGTATTTCTTATGGTCAGATGTGAAAGCAGGACGGATTACGGAAGAAGAGCTGCTAAAAAAAGTATCGTCCGCGGATACAGAAGACGGCGCATTGGAGAACGGGACGGCTGTGCGTTTAGTGGATTATAGTAAGGATGATTTGTCGGATTTGGGTGACGCAGGCAGTATGTCTGTCCGGTATGCGGCGACCGATATGGCGGGCAATACCGCATATTATGATGTGGCGGTTCATATTGCCGGTGATGAGGGAAGCATGTCGCGGATCGGGGGATCAAGCGGGACAGATCGTCGGGCACCGATTTATTTGCGTTTTGTTTCCGAGGAGTTCTTTGGTTTGGGGGCGGATTGCAAAGAGGAAGCATCCGCGAAAGCCGCGTATAACGGAGGAGCGCTTGAACCGTATTCCGTGTGGTATCAAAAAGAAGGCTACCGGAAGGAATTGGAAAGAGCGTTTGCTTCATTAAAAGAGGAAAAATTTGCTAAAAATTATTCATATGGGCAGAGTGATATTAAAAAAGCCCAGGCTTTCTTGCGGTCGGACGAGGCCAAAATCCCGGATGATACATTCCGGGAAAAATTTGCCAGTGAGTTTGTGCAGACGGCAGAGAAGTGATATAATGGCGAAACAGTGAGTCGAAGGATTGAGGAAAGGAGGGATGCTTGTGGGTGAGAAGGATTATGATAAAGTTCGGGGAATTGTTAAAGAGGAATTGCGGAAAGAAGTTCGGACACTTAGGGAAGAAATTCAGGAATTCAGAGAGGAAATGCATGGAGAGATCCGTGAGGTCAGAGAAGAAATCCAGAATTCAGAAAAGCGGATGACGGAAAAAATCAGGGAATCTGAAGAACGGACGAATCAGAAAATAAGTGACGAGATACAGAAATCTGAAAAACGGATGGGACAGAAGATGAAAATGGAGATTCGCAGATCGGAGAACACCATTTTAAAGGAAATTGACAGACTGCAGAGTCTGTTTATGGAACAAATAAACATGTCAGCAAGAACGAGTACAGTAAAGGAGGAACGGTATGCCATTCATTGATTCAAAGATTTCAGTCAAAGCAACGGAGCAGCAGAAGGAGAACATCAAAAAGGCACTGGGAGAAGCAGTGTCCATCCTGCATAAATCAGAGAATTTCCTGATGGTCGGCATCAATGACGGATACGATCTGTACATGGCAGGGGAAAAGCTTGACAAGGGCGCCTATGTCGAGGTCAGTCTGTTCGGGAATGCGTCATCCGCGGATTATTCCAAGATGACAGGCGCGATCTGTGACATTATGGGAAAGGAGCTGGACATCCCGGGCAATAAGGTCTATGTGACTTACCACGGAATCTCAGACTGGGGATGGAACGGATCGAATTTTTAACCAATAGAAAGAGTGAATGTTTCGGTGTCCCGGCGATTTTGCCGGGACATTTTCGTATACAGTTGACAAACGAAATATAGCGTGCTATATTTTGGCAGAGGTAAAAGCTTATGTCAAAGATGGATACATTCGCGGAACTGATGAAACAGATCATCGAAATGCTGTCAAAACGGGCAAATCGGATGATGAAAAAGAACGATCTGACCTTTACCCAGATGATGGTGCTGAAGATGCTGATGGATGAAGAGGATCATACACTTTCCCAGGGAAAGATCACCCAGGGACTGATGGTGTCGCAGCCGACCGTGGCGGGCGTGATCAAGCGGATGCATAAAAAGGATTTCATACGCATTTTGCCGGACTCGTCGGATGGCAGGATCAAGATCATCCAGCTGGCCGACAGGGGAAGGGACTGTTATCAGGCAACAGAAGAAAAAAGGCAGGAGATGGCAGATATTTTCTGGTCTGCATTTACCACGGAGGAGAGAGATATTTTTATCGCTCTTCTGGCAAAGCTGCGTGATTCGCTGGCGGAGACAGAAGAGAAAGACAGTTGAGTCCGGAATGGGGGATTATAGAAAGGAACGGTTTTGGATCTATGAGGAGAATGGTTCTTTCGGCAACGGCTTGTATGCTGATCGCATCGATGGTGCTTGGCGGATGCAATAAAAAGCCTGAACAAGAGGAGGAGACCTCGGCTCTGACAGTGGATGTCAAGGTGGCAAAGCATAAAGAGCTGGTGATTGCGGAGACCTATGTCGGCACGGCATCGGCTCAGCAGGAGGTGACAGTTTATCCGACGGCATCGGGAGAAGTCTTACAGGTCAATGTCAAGAGCGGTGATGCGGTGACGGAAGGACAGCAGCTGTTCAAGCTCGATGACGAATCGGCGCGGCTGAACTTAAAAAACGCACAGGCCGGTTTAGCGAGCCAGCAGGCACAGGTCGATCAAACGCTGGGCGGGCAGACGGCACTGAACCAGCAGAAAGAGCAGCAGGGCATCGACAGCGCGGAGCGTTCCGCGGACACTTATGCCAGGTCGGCAAAAGAAGCGGAGCAGAATATCGCCCGTGGCGAACGGGCTGTGGAAAATGCGGCTCAGGACCGGGATGAGGCGAAAGATAAATACGAGACGGCAAAGTCCTTGCTGAGCGACTGGGAGGATCTGCAGGATGATGTGGATGCTTTTGACGGAAAAACATTGTCTGCGGCGAATGCAATGACTGTGGGATCGTACGATGGGACAAACCCGACCGCGAGTGACCTTGATGATGTGGCGGATATTGTTTCGGATGCCCGTGACGCGGGTCTCGATCCGTCTTCCATATCTGAATCGGGAGTAGACAGTCTGAAATTGGCTTTGCGGTCACAGAACCGTGCCGTAGATTCTGCTAAGGATGCTCTGCAGGATTACAGGCGTTCTGAAAAAAAAGCAGAGGACGCGGAGGCGAATGCCGATGCAGAGTTGGACAATGCCGTGGCGAATCAGGAACTGACGGACGGGCAGATGTTAGAGGAGCAGAGAAAGGCACTTCAGGCAGGGCTTGCCTCTACTGCGGTAGGCGTTGAGCAGGCACAGTACGCTCTTGACCAGTACACGACCAAATCGCCGATTACCGGCGTGGTAGAGTCAGTCAGCATTGATCCGCACGATACGGTCGGACCGTCGACTGCGGCGATGATCATCACCAACAAAGACAGCATGAAAATCGATTTTTCCGTGACGGAGACTGTCCGTGACAATCTCTCGGTCGGGCAGAAGGTCAAGGTCATCAAGGATGATAAGAAATACAAGGGCACGATCACGGAAGTGGGCGAGATGTTGGATTCGGCGACCGGGATGTTCAAGATCCAGGCAGTTGTCAACGGCGGCGACGGTTTGCTCAATGGCACGACGGTGACGGTCAAGGTGGACAGCTACCGGGATGACAGCGGCATCGTGATCCCTTATGACGCGGTCTATTATTCAAATGGAGAGCCGTATATCTATGTCGTCGAAGACGGCAAAGCGGTTCGGAGGGATGTCGAGACCGGCATGTTTGATGAGAAGCATATTGTGATCGCGTCGGGGCTTGATGCCGGGGAGCAGGTCATTACGAGCTGGTCCGCGGATCTGCGTGACGGGGCGGAAGTGCAGGTTGCCGGGGAGGAGTCGGATTCCTCTGACGGTGATAAATCCGAGGAAATAAAAGAGACGGAAAAAGAGACAGGCAGCCAGTCCGATGAAGAGGCGGACGACTCTGACGACAACACAGAAAAGGCAGGTGATTGACCATGGATTTGACAAAGCTTGCCTTAAAACGACCGGTGTCAATGTTTTTGATCCTGTTGGCACTGTTTGTGTTCGGATTCACATCGATCACTGGCTTTGAGCTGGAGCGGACGCCGGAAATGAGCATGCCGGTGTATCTGATCATGACGACCTATATCGGAGCAGATCCGGAGTCGGTAGATGACTTAGTGACCGATCCGATCGAGGATATTTCCAGCAAGCTTGAGGGCGTCAATATCGATATGTCTATCTCGCGTGAAGGCGTGTCGATCGTCGTGTTCACATTTGACTATGATGTCGATATGAACAGCACCTATATGGACATTCAAAAAGCGTTGAATGCGATTCAGCTGCCTGATGACGCGGGTGATCCGACGATCATGGAAATGCAGATGGATCAGGCGGCGATCATGACCGTGCAGGCGGGGTCGGACAGCAACATCGATGTCGTCAGCTATGTGGAAGACACGGTCAAGCCGAAGCTCGAAGGACTGACCGGCGTTTCGAGCGTCGATGTCATGGGTGGGTCGGAAAATTACATCCGTGTTCAGTTGAACGAAGAAGCGATGAAGGAATACGGGCTGACCATCGATACAGTAACCCAGTATGTGACGGCGGCGGACTTTACGGTTCCAGCCGGCTCCGTTGAGCAGGGTTCGCAGGATATTTCCCTGTCGGCATCCGCGGATGTGGACGCGATCACCGATCTTGAGAGCATTCCGGTGCGCACAACAAAGGGCAGCATCGTGACGCTGCGGGATATCGCGGATATTTCCTATGCGGTCAAGGATGCGGAGAGCATGAGCCGCCACAACGGAGAAGCCAACTTAAGTATCGATATCGCTAAAAAGCAGAGCGCAAGCACGGTGACGGTTTCCAACCAGGTGCTGGCGGCGCTGGATGAGCTGATGCTTATCGAGCCGGATGTGAAGCTTGAGGTGACGTCAAATACGGCAGATAAAATCATTGAGTCGTTAAAATCGGTTGGTGAGACGCTGGTGATCGGCGTATTGCTGTCGATGCTGACGCTGTTTATCTTTTTCGGGGATATCCGCGCCAGTCTGATCGTCGGAAGCTCGATGCCGATCTCGCTGTTTGCCGCGTTGATCGCGATGAGGCTGGCCGGTTTCACATTGAACCTGGTCACGATGGGCGCGCTGGTCGTCGCGATCGGTATGATGGTGGACAGCTCGATCGTCGTGCTGGAGAGCTGTTTCCGGTCCAGGACCAAAGGACTTGATTACGAGCAGGCGGCATATATGGGCACGACCGAGGTGGCGATGTCGATCATTGCTTCGACGATTACGACGGTGGTCGTGTATGTGCCGATGGCGCTGATTTCCGGTATGTCGGGTCAGATGTTCCGTCCTTTGGGCTTTACGATCGTTTTCGCGATGCTGGCGTCGCTGATTGCCGCGCTGACATTGATCCCGCTGTTCTTTTCCCGCTTTAAGCCGGAGGAAAAAAGGGATGCGCCGGCAACGCGGTTCATGCATTTTATTTCAGAGAAATACGCCCGCGCCGTCCGCAAGGTGATCCCGCGCAAGCGGCTTGTCGTGCTGGTCGCTATCGGACTTTTTGTGCTGGCCGGAGCGCTTCTTATGGGTATAGACAAGGAGCTGATGAGCGCCAGTGATGAAGGGCAGTTTGCGGTGACGATCGAGAGCCGCGCCGGTACGACGCTGGAGCAGGCAAACAAAAATGCGATCCCCTATGAGAAAATTCTCAGCGAGGATGAAGATATTGAAAGCTACGACACCCGCGTGGAAGGCAGCACGGCGACAGTCACGGCTTATATCAGTGACGATTCAAAGAAATCCACAACGGAGAAGATCGACGAATATACGGAAAAATGGGCGCATGAGACCGGCGTCAATGTTACGGTCGCCTTAGGCGGTGAAATGGCGGAGTTCGTACAGAGCGGCGCTTCACTGACGCTTGAGTGCACGGATTATGACGAACTGAAATCCGCGGTATACGCGGCGCAGGATGAGATCGAAAAGATGGACGGCGTCATTTCGGTGACATCCAATCTCAGTGACAGCTCGACGCAGGCAAAGGTGGATATCGATCCGAAGCTGTGTCTGAACGCGGGGCTGACGCCGGCGGCTGTCGCGGGCGTTGTCCGGAATGTCATTACCGGCATCAAACCGCTGACCGTGACGGATGCGGGAGATGAATACGATGTTTATCTTGAATTCCCGAAGGGTCGCTATGACAATTTAAATTCGCTGATGAATGTCGAGCTGACATCGGCGACCGGGGCGACAGTACCGCTGAAAGAGGTCGCCGAGATCAAATACACGGATTCGCAGCAGGAGATCCGCCGCAGCAACGGCATTTATTCGATCGAGATCACGGCGACGACAACGGATGAAAATAAAAACCAGGTGCAGCGGGCGGTCAATGAGTTGCCAAATACGATGGATCTCGGCAGAAATGTGACGACCGGGCGCAACCAGATCCAGCGGATGATGGCGGATGAGTTTTCGGCTCTGGGCGGAGCGATCGCGACAGCAATCTTTTTGGTCTTTCTGGTGATGGCAATGCAGTTTGAGTCGCCCCGCTTCTCGCTGATGGTCATGATGAGTATTCCGTTTTCGCTGATCGGCTGCTTCGGGCTGCTGTTTGTGACGAGATCAACGCTTTCGATGACTTCCCTGATGGGCTTTCTGATGCTGGTCGGTATCGTTGTAAACAACGGTATTCTGTTTGTCGATACTGCCAACAGGCTAAAAGTAGATTATCCGATTGAGGAAGCGTTGGCGCGAAGCGGTGAGATCCGCCTGCGTCCGATCCTGATGACAACGCTGACGACGATACTTTCGATGATCCCGATGGCGCTCGGCTGGGGTTCCGGCACGGAGATGCTCAACGGCATGGCAAATATCATCATCGGCGGTCTGACCGCTTCGACGCTGCTGATCCTGTTTTTGCTTCCGACCTTCTACCTGATCTTTATGAAGAAGGAAGGCAGGCACCGGGGCCAGACGAAGGGGCTTGCGCAAAAGGGAAAAGGTCTGTTTGTAAAGCTTAAATTCAAGCGGAAGACAAAGGCGTAAATATTTTTCAAAAAAGACTTGAAATATAGTCGGAGGTCTGCTATATTATGTTAGTCGAAACTAATGTTAGAGAATACTAACAATAGTTTGAACAAGCCTCCACTATATACTTTTCATACAACTTATGGGAAAGGAATTCTGCTTCGGCGGAATTCTTTTTCACATTTGCGGAAAAATTTGGTATAATGAGCAAATTGCAGCGTATCTTTGTCTATTGCTGGTAATAGGAAAAATCAATTTTACAAACACAGATAAAAGATATAACATATAGCGGAGCTGAAGCTGTGAGCCATAAGCGAGCAGTCGTGAGGGGAGATCAACATGTCGGCAATCGTCGAAGTAAAAAATCTGTCCAAGGTCTTTTTGTCCAAGGACGGTAAAGTGCATGCGCTGACGGATATCAATCTGGCAGTGGAGGAGAAGAGCATTTTCGGCATCATCGGAATGTCCGGTGCGGGCAAGAGCACGCTGGTGCGGTGTTTTAATTTTTTAGAACGCCCGACTGAGGGAGAGGTGAGGGTCGAAGGAAAGGATTTAAGCGTCCTGACGCACAAAGAGCTTCTCGCGATGCGCACCGACATAGGTATGATCTTTCAAAATTTCAATCTGCTGATGCAGAAGAATGTGATTGAAAATGTCATGCTGCCGCTGCGCATTACCGGCACAAAGCGGGAAGACGCGGCAAAGCGGGCGAGGGAGCTTTTGGCGATCGTCGGCCTGGAAGAAAAGGAGCGCGCCTACCCGAGCCAGCTGTCCGGCGGGCAGATGCAGAGGGTGGCGATCGCGCGGGCGCTTGCCAACCGCCCGAAGATCCTGCTCTGTGATGAGGCGACAAGCGCACTGGATCCGCAGACGACACAGTCGATTCTGGCACTTTTAAAACGCATCAACGGCGAATTCGGCATTACCGTGATCATTATCACGCATGAGATGGCCGTGGTGCGGGAAATATGTGACCGGGTAGCCGTCATTGAAAAAGGACGGCTGGAAAAGACCGGAAGCGTGAAGGAGGTGCTTGGCGATGTGGAGTGACGCGGTGATACGGATGATCGGAGAGGGCATTATCGAATCCCTCTATATGACGGCGTTTTCGACGCTGTTTGGCTATGTGCTCGGCATGCCTTGGGGCATTGCGCTTGTCGTTTCCGGGAAAGAGGGCATCCATCCGAGCGCGCTTTTGTACCGGATACTGGATGTGCTGGCCAATATCATGCGGTCGATCCCGTTTTTGATCCTGTTGATTCTGCTGCTTCCATTTACGCGGCTTATCGTCGGTACGACTATCGGTTCCACCGCGACAATAGTACCCCTCACCATTTCCGCGGCGCCGATGATCGCGCGCATGGTAGAGTCTTCACTCGCAGAAGTTGACCGGGGTGTGGTGGAAGCAGCAGAGTCAATGGGGGCAGGCGTATTGTTCGTGATCCGCCATGTCCTGCTCGTCGAGGCGCGGATCAGCCTGATCGCGGGAGCGACGATTTCATTCGCGACGGTGCTCGGCTATTCGGCGATGGCGGGTGTCGTCGGTGGCGGCGGTCTGGGTGATATCGCGATCCGTTACGGATATTACCGTTACCAGACGGATATTATGATCGTCACTGTGGCATTGCTTGTCCTGTTGGTGCAGATTTTCCAATGGTTGGGGAATCATTTGGCGCTGACTCTGGATAGAAGAAAAAAGTAACTGGAAGGAGAAGGAAGAGATGAAAAAGAACATTTTGCAGAAACTCGGGGTATTGGCGTTGACGGGCGTGCTGTCTGTCAGTCTGCTGGCAGCGTGCGGCGGAGCTTCGGACAGCTCATCGGACGCGCAGGATACGGCGGCGGATGCCCAGACAGCGGATGAAGCCGGTGACGCAGAGGAGGATACGGCTGAACCGGTGACCTTAAAGATCGCGGCATCGCCGACACCGCATGCGGAGATTCTGGCTTATGCAGCGGATGCGCTGGCGGAGGAAGGCATTACCCTTGAGGTGGATGAGTTTGAGGATTATGTCCAGCCGAACAATGTCGTAGACGACGGCACATACGATGCGAATTATTTCCAGCATACGCCGTATCTGGATTCGTTCAATGAGGAAAACGGCACCGATGTCGTATCGGCAGGCAAGATCCACTACGAGCCGTTTGCGATTTATCCGGGCACAAAGACATCGCTCGAGGAGGTTGCGGACGGGGATTCGATCGCGGTACCCAACGACACGACCAATGAGGCGCGGGCGCTGCTGTTGCTGCAGGACAACGGGCTGATCACCTTAAATGACGGCGTGGGGCTTGAAGCGACAGTCAATGATATTGCTGAAAACCCGCACAATTTAAAGATCGAGGAGCTGGAGGCGGCGCAGGTATCCCGCGCGGCGCAGGATGTGGCGTTCCTTGCGGTCAACGGCAATTACGCGCAGGAAGCGGGCTGGACAGTGGCGGACAACGCGATCGCTGTGGAAAAGTCCGATTCTGAGGCGGCTTCTACCTACGCGAACATCATTGCGGTAAAGAACGGCAATGAAAATAACGAAGCGATCCAGAAGCTCGTCGAGGTACTGCGGTCTGATGATGTGCAGAATTGGATCGAGCAGGAGTACAACGGCGGAGTCGTACCGTACACCGGTGACTGATTCCGATCGAAAACCCGGTGGGACCGGGAATGAAGTAAACCTATGTGCGAAGTATTTGCGATGAATGGCACTGCGCTGCGCAGGGTCAATGAAGAACTGAAAGAATTTTATTCACACAGCGACAAACATCCGAACGGATGGGGGCTTGCCCTGCTCGAACCGGATATGACCAATTGGGAAAAGGAGCCGCTGTGCGCCAACGAAAGCCGTTACCTCAGGGAGCGGCTTTCAGAGCCTATAATGGCACGGTCGGTGATGGCTCACATCCGCTATGCGACGATCGGCAATGTCGAATGGCGCAACTGCCATCCGTTCTGCGGAAGGGACCGCAGCGGGCGGCAGTGGGTGTTCCAGCACAACGGGACGATCTTTGACTATCCGCCGCTGCATCCTTATGTGAATGTCCAGCAGGGGGATACGGACAGCGAGCGCATTCTGCTGTATTTTCTCGACAGGATCGACCGGAAAATGGAAGAGAGCGGCCATGTGCTGTCAAAGGAGGAACGCTTTCGGCTTCTGGACGGGATTGTCTGCGATATGGCGCATGGCAACAAGTTGAATCTGGTCTTTTTTGACGGAGAGCTTTTGTATGTGCATACGAACTGCCGTGGGACGCTTCATATCCGCCAAGAAGACGGCTGCGTGATGTTTTCGACACAGCCGCTGTCGATGGGAGAATGGGAACCGCTTGCGTTCATGCAGCTATTGGCCTATGAAAACGGGCAGCCCGCCTTTGCCGGTACGAAGCACGATGGGGAATATGTGGAAGATCCCGAGGCAGTCGGACAGCTGTATCTGGCGTATTCGGGGCTGTAAAAAAGCGGAAAATGATGTTTTGCAGATACGGGATCCAAAAGCGGCAGAGAAAGCTGATTGCGCGTTTTTGGATCCCGGGAAATGGAAGGAATGATGACACGGCAGGAATTGCGGGAGCATCTGTACAAAAAATATTTTGCCCCTATTGAACGCAACAGGGACAATTATATCGGCGTCGAGATTGAGATGCCGATCATCCGTTTGTCCGGTGACGCCACTGATCAGGAAGTGGCGAAACGGGCGGCAGAGGATTTCCGTGAGGAATTTGGATTTACGCCGGCCGGCTTTGACCGGTTTGGAAACTGTTTTTCGGCAACGGACGATGTGACCGGAGACAACCTTTCATTTGACTGCTCGTACAACAACCTGGAGTTTTCATTTGGCAGGGAGGAGACGCTGTTTCCGCTGAAAGAGCGGTTCGAGCGGTACATTACCTATTTAAACGAAAGGCTTGGCGAGGACGGGCATATTTTAAGCGGGCTCGGCATCAATCCGAATTACCGCCGGAACCGCAAGGACTTCCTGCCGGTGCCGCGCTACCAGATGCTGGAAGGCTTTTTGCTGCGGGGCAGGGATTGGCAGTACCCGATGTACCTGCATCCCTATTACGATTTTGCGACCTACTCAAGCGCTTCGCAGGTGCAGCTTGATGTGGACGGGGAAGAGCTGATCGCGACGGGCAAGGCATTTTCGCTGTTAGAGCCTGTCAAGGCGGTGCTTTTTTCCAATTCCTATATGGAAGAATTGCCGGAGCTTCTGTGTGTGCGGGACCTGTTTTGGGAGAATTCGACCCATGGGATCAATCCGCACAATATCGGGATGTTTGAGCAGATACCGGAGTCGAAGGACGAATTTCTCGATTACATCCTGCACACGAGCATTTTCTGCACGGAGCGGGAGGGGCATTACCTGCATTTTCAGCCGATTCCGATCGCGGAATACTTTGAGCGGGACGAGATCGAGGCGGAATATTATGTGGATGGAATTTACCATCCGTATACGCTGACGCCGCAGGAGGATGATCTCAAATACTTACGGACATACAAGTTTGAGGATCTGACTTACCGTGGGACGATTGAGTTTCGGAGCTGCTGCAACCAGCCGTTTTACGATGCGTTTTCGGTGGCGGCTTTTCATTTGGGGCTGATGAGCAGGGTAGACGAACTGGATCAATTGCTGGAAAGCGACCAGAGCATTTACCATCATGGCTATTCGGCAGGGGAATTGCGGAAGCTGTTCAACAAAAAAGAATTTCCCGAATTTGCGGATCTGGAGGGCTTGCGCGGGCTGTGCCGTGAGGTGGTCGGATTGGCAAAAGAGGGGCTGTCGGAGCGCGGCTTCGGGGAAGAGTGCTTTTTGGACGGGCTTGAAGACCGCGCAAAAAGGCTGGCTTCACCGGCACGGGACATGGTAGAGGGTCTGGCGCATGGACAGCAGGCCGAGGAATATATCAGGCGCTATGCCGCATTGCAAAGGCCGTAAGACCGGACAGTGCAACGCCGCTTTGCCAAAAGTTTCAAAGCCGGGCAGTGCTATGCCGCATTACAAAGGGCTCATTGCCAGGCCAAGTGCTATGTCCTGCGTGGCCTGCTTACAATTCCGGTTTTGTCATATTATGCCATACCAGGCGGTCGGACGCGACCTTTTCCCATTTCGTACCGGCTTTGCCGTGGTTCGCGTACGGGTCGATCGAAATGCCGCCGCGAGGGAAAAAGCGCCCCTGCACTTCAATGTATTTCGGGTCGAGCAGACGGATCAGATCCTTCATGATCACATTGACGACATCCTCGTGGAAATCTCCGTGGTTGCGGAAGGAAAACAGATAGAGCTTTAACGATTTGCTCTCGACAAGCCGCTCATCGGGGATGTAGGAGATTGTGATCCTGCCGAAATCAGGCTGCCCCGTGATCGGGCAGAGGCTCGTAAATTCGGGACAGTTGAATTTGACAAAATAATCGTTGCCCGGATGCTGGTTGTCAAATGATTCGAGCAGTTCGGGATCGTAATCAGTACTGTAATCGGTGTGCTTGCTGCCGAGATGGGTCAGAGTGCCTTGTTCACGCATGATATTATCCCCTTACGATGTGGTATTTTAAATTGTAGTCAAAGGTGTCGATGCCCTCTTTTTGCTTTAAGTGCCGGACGATCGCATAAGTCAGCGGCGTGCAGAGCACCTCGTAGCCGACCTTGAACAGATACTGGAACAGGATCATCTGCAGGACGACGGCATTGTCCATTGTGCCCCAGAAGGACACAGTGATAAAGATGACCGAATCAAAGCCCTCGCCGACCAAAGTGGAGAGGATCGTGCGCAGCCACAGATGCTTTCCTCCGGTTGCGACCTTCAGCCGCGAGAGGATCATCGAATTTGAAAATTCGCCGAACAGATAGCCGCAAAGAGAAGCGGCAGCGATGCGCGGCGTAGTGCCAAGCACGGTCTGATAAGCCTCCTGACCGGTCCAAAAGCCCGGGTGGGGCAGTGCGATCGTGAGCATATAGACCACGACAGCGAAAAAGCTGCACGCGAAGCCGAGCCAGATGATCGTCCGCGCATTGCGGAATCCGTAAACCTCTGTAAAAATATCGCCGAAAATGTAAGTGACCGGAAACAGGATGACGGCGGCCGGAAGCGTGATGCCGTCAGAGACCGCCCACATTTTGCCGGCGATCAGGTTGGACAGCAGCAGGCAGGTGACATAGACTACCGCAACGGTCAGAAACCGTTTGGAAACAAAGGTATCGTTGTTCTTCATTTCGTCGCGCTCCTTTCAAACACAATGGATTTATTATAGCAGGATTTTCGGGCAAGTCAATGAAATGGTGCCCCTGGAGTTGTAAAATTTGCAATAACAGCCGGGTTTTGTTATACTTTATCCAGTTGCACGGGATCACAAAGAGTTTCCTGCGAGAGCGCAGTTTTGCGAAGCAGAGTAAAGGATGGGCCTATGAACGAGACACAGACACGGCTTCACAAAAATTTTTTAAAAAAGATTTCAAGCAAAGGCACAGCGACAACTGACACCTTGAGGGAAGCGTTGTCCGAGGTTGCGCCTTATTTTCATATCAGCGGCGTTGAAGTCGAGATCGCCGGCATCGGCGGTATGGCGGACCGCAGGGAAATACTGTATCGGGATCCGGACGCCAAAAAGCAGGGCGATCCGCTGCAATTCGCTTTCCCGACCAAGCACCGGAATGAATTTGTGGTTCATATCCAGCCGGCGGACAGGCCGTTTTCCCGGGATGAGAGGGATGAGCTCGAAATTTATGCGACCGAGTGTTTCTTGTTTCTTTTACAATGAGATCATTTTCACCAATGAGCAGGCTGAAAAGAGCGCAATGACGCAGTATCTGTCCGGTCTGCCCAATGCCGGGGCTTATGTCAATCAGGCGATCCGGCTTGTGATGGCAGGCGTGCCGAGTGATTACAGCGCGTTTTATTTTGATATCCGCGGCTTTTCCCGGATCAACCGCAAATACGGGCAGATGCAGGGAGACGGTATTATCCGTAGGTATGGGCGCAAGCTGGTGGAATTTATCCAGAAAAATGAGTGCGTGGGGCATCTCGGCGGGGACAAGTTCGTGGCAATGATCCGCCAGGAGCGGAAGGATGCGTTCATCGCGTTTCTGTCTGATGTCGTGATTGAAATTGACAAGGACGGCAGCCCGGAGAAGCTGCATATTTCCGCAACGATAGGCGAGTGGGACATAGAGCGTGACGAGATCGATCCGAGCGAGATCATCGGACGGCCGTCGCTGGGACTGTCGTACGCGAAGAGCGAGCTGGGGACAACCGTTGTGTCGGTGACGGATGCCGCTTTAGAGAAGCTGAATCAGAAAAAAACCGTACTTGGCACCTACCGGGACGCATTGGAAAATGACGAATTTATCGTCTACTACCAGCCCAAGGTCGATTCGCGGGGCAATATATTAGTCGGCGCGGAAGGGCTGGTGCGGTGGATGCATGACGGCGAAATGGTTTCGCCCGGAGTATTCATTCCGCCATTGGAGCAGAACGGTGATATTCTGCTGCTGGATTATTATGTGCTGCAGCGTGCCTGTGCGGATATCCGCGGATGGGTCAAAGCGGGACTTGAGCCTGTGGTCATATCGGTGAATTTTTCCAGAAAGGATCTGGCGGACCGTCATCTGGCGGAAAATATTTTCAACATCATCGAAGAATCGGGGATCGACAAGAGCCTGATCGAGATTGAAGTGACGGAGACCGTGGACGAGGAGGAACACGGGACATTGACGGAGTTTATCAACAGCCTCTGTGATCTGGGGATACGGACGGCGATAGACGATTTCGGCGCAGGCTATTCGTCGCTTTCCACACTGCGGGAGTTCCGGGCGAATACGCTGAAGATCGACCGCTCGTTCATCAATACGGATGATTTTTCGTGGAAGGATGAGGTAATCCTGACGGATATCATCCATATGGCAGGCGAGCTGGGCATGGATGTGATCACGGAAGGCGTGGAGCGTGAGGATCAGCTGGCGCTTGTCAACAATGCGGGCTGTCATGTGATACAGGGATTCTTTTACGACCGCCCTCTGCCCAAGGAGGAGTTTGAGAAGCGGCTGATGGATAAGCAGTATTAGTTCAAAGATGAATGTGTCAGCACACTAGGATGGACGCGGTGTATAAGTGGGATATGTGATTGTTGCGTTTTGGGCGGGATAGGCGGATTAAAAATAGCGGTTGCTTTGGAAATACAGTTTTGATGGTCAGGCGGGTGAATGGTTGGGTTCATCCGCCTTTTTGTTTTGTGTATAATGGTGTCGTTGTTCATTTAAATTATACAAGGAAGAGTTTTAGATTTATCAAGAATGGCATACTTTAGTTTGTTGAATGTTCATTTAAATTATACAAGGAAGTAGTTTTGGGCTTGCGGATGTGACCGGCGATGCCAAACATTGAGGGAAAGGGATGGCAGATCAGGGAATAAAATTGCGTTCGGGGTTTACGACGGGAACCTGTGCGGCGGCTGCTGCAAAGGCGGCGGCTTTTATGCTCCTTTCGGGAGGCAGTATGGCAGAGGTTTCGGTGGAAATGCCCACCGGCGATGTGTTTTCGGCACCGGTACTTGAGGTGGAACGAAGCAGTGATTTTGTGTCCTGCGCAGTGAAAAAGGACGCGGGAGACGATCCGGATGTGACAGACGGGCTGCTTGTTTACGCGAAAGTGTCATTTTTTAAGGGCGAACCGCAGCAGTCAGTGGGAATGATTGCGGATGTCCTGCGGGTAAATGTGGAAAGGGAAGAAGTGAAAAGCGGCAGAAGTTTTGACAGCTGCGGGCAGAACCGGATTGAGATTGACGGCGGGGAAGGCATCGGACGGGTGACGATGCCGGGACTTGACCAGCCGGTCGGGGCGGCAGCGATCAATTCCGTACCGCGGAGGATGATCCGTGAATCTGTGGAAGAAGTCTGTCGTTTGCTGGACTTTTGTGGTAAGCTATCCGTAGTGATCTTTGTGCCGGGCGGAGAAGCGGTCGCGAAGCAGACAATGAACAGGAGGCTGGGTATTGTCGGCGGCATATCGATTCTTGGAACGACGGGGATCGTCTCACCGATGAGCACAGACGCGCTGCTGGCGGCGGTTCGTCTGGAAATACGGCAAAAAAAAGCATTAGGGGCCGAGATCCTGCCGTTGGCGATCGGAAATTACGGGCGGCAGTTTTTGCAGGAGAAATACGGATTTGATATTGACGCCTTTGTTAAGTGCTCCAATTTTATCGGGGAGGCTATCCGCCTGGCGTCAGAGGAGGGCTTTGATCAGATATTGCTTGTCGGGCATATCGGGAAGCTGATCAAAGTGGCCGGCGGGAAATTAAATACACATTCAAAATATGGAGATGCCCGCATGGAAACATTGGCAGCTGCGCTAATAGAATGTGGCGGAACAGCGGAAGCCGTAAGGCAGGTTTTGGAATGCGTATCAACCGAAGAAGCTCTGAGGATTGTGGACAGCTGCGGGCTGCTTGCTGCTGTGATGCAGGCTGTATTGGAGAAAATAGAGGGAACATTTAATAGTTTTACCAATAACAATTTTAGGGCGTTGACTATACGGTGCGTTGTCTTTTCCAATGTGTTTGGCGTGCTGGGAATGAGTGATGGGGCAGATAAGATGCTGGAATATGTAAAGGAAAGTGCTATATGATACATTTTGTGGGGGCGGGTCCCGGAGCGGCTGATCTGATCACGGTGCGCGGGGCAAGGATGATCCGAAAAGCGGATGTCATCATCTATGCGGGATCGCTGGTCAGTGCAGAACTGCTGGAGGAAGCACGGGAGGATTGCCGCATCTATGACAGTTCCCGAATGACTTTAGAAGAGATCCTGGCGGTGATGCAGGAAGCGGAGGCACAGAATCAAACGGTTGTCCGTCTGCATACGGGGGAGCCGTCTTTGTACGGGGCAATCCATGAACAGATGAATGGATTGGACGCATTGGGGATTCCCTATGACAGCACGCCCGGAGTGACAGCGGCTTTTGGCGCGGCGGCATCGTTAAATCTGGAATATACAATCCCGGAAGTGTCGCAGACTCTGATCGTGACAAGGATGGAGGGCAGGACGCCTGTTCCGGAAAAAGAGGGCATTGCCCAATTGGCCTCCCATCAGACATCCATGGCAATTTATCTTTCCGCGGGGCAGGCAGAAGCCCTGCGCAAAGAGCTTCTGGCTGGTGGATACAGGGCAGATACTCCTGTTGCCGTAGTGTATAAGGCGACCTGGGAGGAAGAAAAGAAAATTTATTCTACATTAGATAAGTTTTCTTCGGCGATGGATGAGAATGGGATTACCAACCACGCGGTGATCCTGGTCGGGGAGGCAATCGGGTATTCGGCGGGATGGTGTAAATGGTATCGTACAGCGGGTCAACGGACGGATGGAAACGGCGGATGTGAGTGGCCGGAAAAAGAGGGGACAGATGCCGGCTATGGTTTAAGACATGTTTCAAAACATCGCTCGAAATTGTATGATCCGTCATTTTCGACAGGATTCCGGCAGGCAAAGGATGGCGAAAAACTCGTTGACGGGCTCGGGGTATTAAGCTTAAACATTATTTCATTTACGGATATGGGAGATGAGCTGGCGCGGAAACTGGCAGATCAGCTTGAAGCTGAGAGTGAAAGCATGGCTGTCAGCCTGTTTCCGGTTGCTTCACGGCAGGAATCTCTTTTGCAAATAGTAAAATCGTCTTTTAATAATAAAGATGCTTTGCTGTTTATCGGAGCAATGGGCATCTGTGTACGCTTGATAGCGCCGCATATCAAGGACAAGACGCAGGACATTCCGGTGCTGGTAATGGACGAAAAAGCGGAGCACATCGTGCCGGTGCTCTCGGGTCATATCGGCGGAGCAAACCGTCTGGCAGAGTATATTGCGGGGCGGACGGGGGCGCAAGCGGTACTGACGACGGCGACCGATGTGCAGGGAGTGTTTGCTGTCGATGTCTGGGCGGCGGAGCAGGGGCTTTTTGTCGCGAACAAGAACGGGATACAGAAAGTATCTGCAAAACTGTTGGCAGGAGAAAGCGTGACGCTGACCGTGCGGGATGACCGCTATGAGATTGGTGAGGACGGACTGCCGGAGGGTGTTTCCATTGTGCCGTGGGAGAGGTGCCGAAAAAGATATGGGCGAGATGGGGCAGACGGATATGTCTATAGAGAGGATTTATCAAAGGATGATATTTTGTCGGTTGAAGGTGATTCGTGGGGGAAAGGTTCATCAGATGCAGACGGTAAAGTAAATATTTGTATCGCCCAGGCGGATCATGGGCGCAGACAGACGGGCATAAATAATGATGAAATAACACATATTATTGACGCTGATCTTTACCTGTGCCCGAAACGCTTTGTCCTGGGAATGGGATGCAAAAAGGGGATTTCAGCTGAAAAACTGGAGCAGTTCGCGAAAGGCATTGTTTCAAAGGCGGGCATCGGATGGGATGAGGTCGCTGCAGTTGCGACAATTGACCGAAAAGCAAAGGAAGAGGGGCTGGTCACCTTTTGCCGCAGAAACCGCTTGCGGCTTGTTTCTTATTCTGCGGAGACATTGGTATCGGTGCAGGGGAATTTTGCGAGATCGGATTTTGTCGAAAAGACTGTCGGTGTGGACAATGTCTGTGAGCGGGCGTCAGCAGCGTATGCATCGGAAAAGTCCGATGAGTGGAGACAGGTCGTTGCCAAAACGGCAAAAGACGGAATGACGGCGGCGGTCTATGAGTTTGGATGGCATGTATCGTTCTTTTAGAGGATCGGGAAGCTGCAATGGCGGGTACACTGGTGAGGCGTTCTCCCAATAAATGGACTTTATTATTGGTCTATTTTCCGCCCCATGTTGTTTTCCTCAATCGACATACCACAAACGAATTGATTTATATAAATACATCAGTGTTTGATAGAATAGAGGGGTCAGAATTGGAATTAAAAAAACAATTAACAATTGTCGGAATCGGTCCGGGACACCGTGATGGATTGACAGCGGAGGCGCTTGAAGAAATTGGAAATGCCGATGTGGTTGTCGGTTATCCGTTATATTTAAAATTAATTTCTGATGTTACTATAGGGAAAGAACTGATTTCCACGCCGATGCGCAAGGAGATTGAACGGATCCGGATGGCGTTTGAGCAGGCCTTAAAGGGAAAGCGGGTAGTATTGGTGTGCAGTGGTGATGCAGGCATTTACGGGTTGGTATCTCCGGCGTATGAACTGTCGCTTGAATATCCGGATGTCGATCTGTATGTGGTAAGCGGTGTCACGGCAGCGGCAAGCGGAGCGGCATTGTTGGGGGCACCGTTAGGTAATGATTTCTGTACGATCAGTCTGAGCGATTACCTGACGCCCTGGGAGATGATCGCGAAACGGCTTTTGGCGGCGGCAGAGGCGGATTTTGTGATCGTGCTGTACAATGCGGGGAGCAATAAGCGTCCGGATGCGCTGAAAAACGCGTGCGCTGTACTGTCGGAGCGGATTGAAGCCAAACGCTGCTGCGGTATTGCGGAAAATATCGGACGGGAGGGTGAGACGGCACGAGTCCTTTCGTTTGCAGAGCTTTCCGGTCTGCAGGTTGGGATGACGGCAACGGTGTTTATCGGAAACAGCCAGTCCGAATTTGTCGGATGCCATCTCGTGACACCAAGGGGATATGTGATATGAGACAGCAGGAGCGGATTGTCGTATTTTCGGGAACAACGGAAGGCAGGGAATATTCGGAGAGGCTGTCGGCGGATCGGATTTTCCATATTGTCTGTGTGGCGACCGATTACGGGAAAGAGGTCATGAAACCGTCGCCTTACGCGGATATCCGGGTCGGACGGCTGGATGCGGATGAAATGGCAGAGCTGTTTCAAACGGAGCGGATCACAAAGGTCGTCGATGCGACCCATCCGTTTGCGGCCGAGGTGACGGAAAATATCCGCGCAGCGATAGAAATGGTTGCATTGGATACAGATGGCAGGCAGATGAGTCAGACAGTGGAAAAAACAAGCGGGACATCTTCAAAACACATTGTATATAAGCGGATTTCGAGAGAAATTAATTCGTTAAATAATATAAGTCGAAGCATTCGATGTGAGGATATGGCGGAAGCCGCAGAATTCCTGAATGGAGTGGACGGCAACATTTTACTGACGACCGGCAGCAAGGATCTGAAGCGTTTTACGGCTGGATCGGATGACGCATTCAGGAAGCGTCTGTTTGCGCGGGTATTGCCTGCGGTGGAAAGCCTCGAAATCTGTGCTGAATGCGGGATGGCTCGTTCTCATATTATTGCGATGCAGGGACCGTTTTCGGTCGGGATGAATGTGGAAATGCTGCGGCAGCATCAGATCCGTTGGCTTGTGACAAAAAATACCGGAAAGACTGGCGGCTTCCCTGAGAAGCTGCGCGCGGCGGAAATCGCAGGCTGCGGCTGTGTCGTGATCGACCAGCCGGGAGGGACAGGTACGATTTTCGTTGACCGTCCTCTGATCATAAAATGCGCGGAGGATTCACGCCGAAAAACGGAGAATGACAAGGAGGGCGGAGCGTTATTTGAAACGGTATCAGTTGCCCGGGCGACTTCGGGGTTGAATGATCGGCCGTACTTGGAAGTCACACTCTGCGGTATAGGCGCGGGGAACGAGGCGGAAATGACGGTCGTCGTCCAACGTGCGATCCAATCGGCGGATATCCTTTTGGGAGCGAAACGCGTGCTTGGTGAGCGAAAAGGAAAGCTGGATACGCAGGCGGTCTACCGCGCGGAGGATATTCTCGCATATATCAGAGATTTTGTAACGGCACCGAGACAAAGGGATCAATACCGGATATGTGTGCTGTTTTCCGGAGATACCGGATTTTACAGCGGATGCGCATCTGTCTATAAAGTTCTGTGTGAGGAAAAGGAGCGGGGCGGATTTTTCGGATGCGTGACCATTTTACCGGGGGTATCGTCGGTGTCGATGCTGTCCGCGAAAATCGGAGTGCCCTATCAGGATGCCGTGCTGTTTTCGATTCACGGCAGGCCAGAAGAGATATGGTCAAAAGAATTATCGGCGATGCTGTGTCAACCGCCAGACTGCAGGCAGATCGGATACCCGTTGGCGCAAGAAGAACGAGAGAAGAAAAATAAAATCATATTTATGCTTTTATCCGGAAAGAAAGATTTAGAAGAAATCCAACTTCTGCTGTTGGATTGCGGGCAGGATCAGGCGGAGGTTTCCGTCGGTTACAATCTGTTTTTGGAAGATGAAAAAGTGGTCCGGACAACGGCAGGTGATTTACAGACAGAGGATTTTGCGGAAGGACTGTTTACGGTTTGTATTGTTGTTAAGGACAGACGATCGGATGTGGCGAACGACCGCATAGTACCGCCGGAGGAATTGGGAGGAACGCAGACTGATCATAAGAATCTGGCTATGGCAGATTCAAGGCCGGAGAACGCATTGAATAATGAAAGGATTTTATCAAATACGGATTTACCCGAGGCTAGGATCCCAATTATGCACCTTCCGGATACCGCATTTTTGCGCCAGCCCAAACTGCCGATGACCAAGCAGGAAATCCGCAGTATCGTTTTTTCCAAGCTCGAACTGACCGGGGATGCCGTGTTTTACGATGTCGGCAGTGGAACCGGCAGTATCGCGGTCACGGCAGCCGCGTCGCAGGGGGCTTTAGCGGGAGCGGGAAGCCTGCGGGTTCTAGCGTTCGAGCGAAAAAAAGAAGCCTGCGAGGTGATAAGGCAGAACGCAGACCATCTGGGGGCAAAGACTGTATCCGTTTTTTGCGGAGAGGCGCCGGACATTTTTGATGAGGTTCCATCCGGTCTTAAAAAGCCGACCCACGCATTCATCGGAGGGAGCGGAGGCAGGCTGGAAGAAATCTATACGGCTTTGATCCGGCGGAATCCTGCAATCCGCATTGTCATTACGGCAATTACGACGGAGACCGTGCAGGAGTGCTATCGCCTGCGCGAGGCTTATGGCCTCGATGCGATAGAGATACTGCAGGTCAATATCGCCAGGGAACGCGCTCTGGGAAGCTGCCACACGATGGAACGGGGGAGGGATGTGTATGTGTTTTGCATATGAATATTGCTAATAAAAAAACGGGATTTCCGGACAGCCGCAAACCCAGTAACGACAAGGAAAAACCGTAAAAATCAAAAAAATCATGCAACACTTTGTATAAACTGTTGCATGATTTCCTTACCTGCTTATTATATCGGCACTTCCGGGTTTTACACAACCCCTTTTTTTAACTTTTTTTCTGTTTTTTTGTGATTTTTCTTATCGCAATATTTCCCTATTTTATAAGGAAAACGAAGATCCATGCAACAGTTTATACAAAGTGTTGCATGACATATCATCAAATGCTTGCATTTGGTGATTCACCTTAACACCGCGCGAGCGGTGGAAAGCCAAAGTGATAATGGTTGCGGAGGGGAAGGAGGTTGTGGTAACGCAACCGATAGGGCGGAAAGCCCGAAGAGCTCAAACTGAATAGCAACTCAAAAACAAAGCAACAAGCCCGTCCATGGATGGGCGGGAGCGACACAAGGGCGGTCACGAAGTGACAGATTCCTTGTGTCAGGATGAACGACCCACCCATAGGGTGAGGGAGGGAATCCTAAAAACAACTACTAAACAAATCAAATTCAAGGAGGAAAAGGATTATGGCGAATCCGTTATAATAGGACCAAGTCGTGGGAAGCCTTTGAAATCAAGGGCTGACAGACTTGGTTCTTATTTTTTTACTCTTTTCCAGTGGATGTAAAGAGTAACGGCGCCATTACAGGTACATCTATTTTAGGCCAATACAGCCCTTTTGTCACGGATTTTTCTTGATCCGAAAAAGGGCGTGTCAGCCTATGGAAATACTATGCATCTTTTTGATGCGGCAACCGGGGGACATTTCCGTTTAACTTCAGATGGAGACGTCCCCCTTTTTTGTTTTCCGATAAGCAAGCAAGGAGGTGACAAGGTGCTTAAACTCAGGCTGATGGGACGCACGAATGACATCAAGTGGTACAGGAAGATCCTTGACCGCGACAGCAGGGTGCGCGTGATTGAGCATTCGCAGATACTGCCGCTGGGCAACAGCGGGCGGTATTTCCGCGGATACTCCCAGGTGGAAAGGACGGACAAAAAATAGAAGAAAGGACAGCGTCATGGCAGAAAACAAAGGGCAACAGGCAGGCGGATTTGATTATTATTACGGACAGGAGGGCGACCAGTTTTCTTTTTTCCGCATTCCGCGCGTGCTGATCAAGGACAGGCGTTTTGCGGACCTTTCCAGCGACGCGAAGCTGCTCTACGGGCTGCTGCTCGACCGGATGGCACTTTCCCGCAGCAACGGATGGCTGGATGCGGACAACCGTGTTTACATCATCTACACGATGCAGGAAATCCGGGAGGATCTTGGCTGCGGAAAAGACAAGGCCATAAAGACGATGGCGGAGCTGGATTCCGCCAAGGGCATCGGCCTGGTAGAGAGGAAACGGCGCGGACTTGGACTGCCGGATATCCTCTACATCAAGAACTTCATCGTAAAAAAGTCTGTAAAGCCGGATAAATCCGCAGAGTCCGGCAATACCGGCTTCAAGAAGTCGGAGAAGCAGACTTCAGGAGGTCGGGGAAACCGTACACCGGATGTCGGCGATCCCGAAACCAAGAGGTCGGAAAAACAGACTTCAAGAATGCGGGAAAACCGTCCTCCGGAGGTCGGCAATCCCGAAGCAAATTATAATAAAACAAATGATACTGACAGCAGCCATATCTTATCCATCCATAGGGATACGTCTGGTACGAAAATGTACCCGGCGGAGGGGGATGACGGATTGATGGATGATGATACGGTATTGGCACAGATCCGCAGTAACATCGGATATGACAGCCATATGCTCCACGATGGGGATGGCGACCGCCAATGTTACTGCGAGCTGTACCGGGTCATTGCCGACGTGATACGGGGGCATCCCGAAACGGTCAGGATCGGAGACAGTGTTTTCCCGTATGATGTTGTAAGGTCAAGGATGATGAAACTGACCGACGAGCATATGGAGTATGTGCGCCAGTGCATCCTTGATAATGCAAGGGAAATCCGCAGCATGAAAAAATACATGCTTGCCGCGCTGTATAATGCGCCTGCGACGATGGCGACCTATTACACGCAGCTAGTCCGGCACGACATGTACGGGGGAGGCTGGCAGGAAAGAGGGATTATCTGATACGGGAGATGAAAACAGGATATAGCTTTTGGCAGCGGCGGCATTTGCATGAGAAAAATCAAGCGGGCGCCGCATTTTTATTTTATGGATTAACAGGAGAAAGAGGGACAATGGAGGCAAGAATCAAAAGACAGAGGCAGCCCACGGCACAGAAGTCCGGGGAAAAGGAACAAAGGGTGCAGCATCGGGAGGATGACAGGAAAAAGCAGCGAAGCAGGAGGAAAAAGGGGCTTATCATAGCTATCCTGGCAGTGGCAATCATAATGCTGATCCTGCTTTTCGTGAAAGGCTGCTCGGCAGGCAATCTGCCGCTGTCCCCGCCGGACTACGAGGAGGACGCAAGCGGGCTTGGAGATGATGGCAGCATTGATGACACGCACGGAGACGACACCCGCATCAACCTCGCCGTGATGGATGACTGCACGGTGAACAGGGACTTTCCGGATTTTACGGTGGCTTATCCGAGCCAGAACCATTATGACATAGAAATATCTTTCAGGGATCAGGAATCGGGAAAGGAGGTCTATCGGACGAAACGCATCCGGAGGGGAACGGTCGCCGCTATCCCGGGATACACGTTTCTCAAATCCGGGAAGAATAAGCTGGATGCAGTAATCGCCGTGTACGATCCTGACACCTGGGAGATGGAAAACGAGGCGACGACAATGAAGATTGCGGTAACAAAGGAATGAAATGGAGGGACTTATGGAAACGAGGATCAGAGGAAGCAAGAGAAGAATGGCGGCAATCATGCTGGCGGCAGCCATGCTGTGCAGCACAGAAACAATGGCGGTATCCGCATCGGAGACCACGACATACACTTTGGATGATGACAATACATCGAAGACCGGCAGCGTGACGGCGAAGTTCACGATCGGCGACACGGAACTGTCCGCGCTGGGCTATACGACGACGGTATCCATCCCGAACGAGGTGGCGCTGACCTTAAAGGACGGGAAATTCAGCGGCACGGGATACATCGGCGTGTCGGGCATCATTGACTCCGCGCAGACGATCAGCATCAGCATCGACACGGACAATGCGGCATACAAGGTCGTCAAGGGACCGCTCGGGTATTCCAAGGACTTGTCGTCATTATCGCCGGATAAATTCTATGAGCATCTGGGCAAGAACGGCTGGTCGGCATCGCAGACGCACGCGAACCTTGAGGACAAGACGGCGGGCAAGGCCATCAGCGCATGGACGGAGCCGGGAACCATCGAGGTATCCATCGACGGCAAGGCGTTCGTGCCGCGTTACAAGGGAAATTATTCCACGGCCATCCCGCTTACCATCGAGCTGAAAGGGGCGTAATGACATGGGGCAGGCTGCATCTTGCAGTGACATGTTCACGGACGATGAATTACGGCGGGAGTATTACCGCATGCTGCGCAGGGAGCGGTACCAGGAGGAGCAGAAGAAGCGGCACGGCGTGATCAGCCTTGATGCGGCAGGCTATAACACGCATTTTCTATCGACAAGAAATTATCTTGAATCCGGGACAGAGACGGCAATGGTAAAAAGGCTTTATGCGGACATACTGCATGAGGAGCTGGCCAGGCTCCCGCCCTGGGACCGGAGGATGATCGGCCTGCTGTATTTTTCGGGCAGGACGGTCAAGGAAACCGCCCGGCTCCTCGGATGCAGCCGGGGGAAGATATTCCTGCACAGGAAGAAGGCATTTGAAAAAATCAAAAGACGCTTTGAAGCGGAAGACATAAAGGAGAGCATGGGATAGCAAGAGGAGGACATGTTTTGAAGAAAATCATCAGGATTTTTATGGCCGCTGCCTTTGCCGTTTTGGCAATCGGGATGGGAAGCGGCACAAGGGCATACGCCGCAGACAGCGCAATAACGGTCAGGATGGAGCCGCAGATAAAGCTTGCGCTGGACAAAAGCGACAAGGCAAACTCCAAGCTGTACGGGGAAGCCGTATTGTATGAGCTAAGCAACGATGAGATGGCGCACCGCATTGTTTCGGCCGTGCTGCCGGATGCCTATACCCTTGCCACGCCGAAAGGCGAGTCGGATGCACCGGAGGGAACCGAAGTTACCGTTTCAGGTGTTTTATCGGCAAGGCGGGGCTGGCACAATGCCCGGGCGTCCGAATCGGGGAATGGTCCGGTCCATAAGTCAAGGATTGCCGTGACGATCCCTTTTACAGGGGATTTTGCAAAATGGGGTGCCGGGGAGTATTCAATGGCGATCCCGGTCGAACTGAAATACGGTGAATGCTATGGCTCGTACAGCGGTTCTTATGATTTCACGTCCTGGGAGGAGATGGAGAAGGAACGGCGGCTATCAGCGGTACGGCTACGGTGACATCCGTTACAAAGACGGACGCATATCTGGAAATATCACCGGCATTCACGGCACTGGCGTCAGACTTTGCAAAGAACGCGGCCTACAGAGAGGTATGGATTCCGCCCGCCGTGACGGACGCCAGCTATGCCATGAGGGCAAGCAGCGTCGAAAAGGTCATCTTCGCGGAAGGATTCACGGAGATTCCGATGAGGGCCTGCTACGGGGCCGAAAACCTGAAGGCAGCGGTCATACCGGAGGGCGTGGAGACCATGCACAAGTCCGTGTTCTGCAACTGCGTCAGGCTGACGAAACTGCCGCTTCCATCCACGCTGAAGACGCTGGAGGAATACGTGTTTTACGGGTGCACATCCATAACGGAGGCTGACCTTCCGGCATCGCTGGAAAAGATAGGCGTATATTGCTTTGAGAACTGCAGCGGCATGAGGAAGCTGGCGGTCAATTCGGATATTGCCGTGACCGGGAACACTTCCATCTCAAAACGGTCGCCGTTTCAGGGATGTTCTTTGGAGGAGGCTGTATTTTCGGAGGGCGTGACGGCAGTAGCAGGTTATTTTCTTGCATACGCGTGCGAAGACGTGACGAAGCTTGCGCTGCCATCCACGCTTACTGCCATACAAAAAAACGCCTTTTACGGGTGCTCTTCGCTGCAAAGCCTTTCGCTGCCGGCATCCCTTACGTCTTTGGGCGCATCCTGTTTTGCAGGCGGCGCCTCGCTGTCGGATGTCACGGTACATTCCGACCTGAAGCTGGATGTCGGCATTGCCGAGGGGTATCCGTTTGACGGGTCGGCGGCAAGCCGCATCACTTTTGCGGAGGGCGTGACGAAAATACCGGGCGGGATATTTGACGGTGGCTGTGCCAACGCCACGGAAGTCTACCTTCCGACGACGCTTAAAACATTGGGATCAAGGGCATTCCGTAACGCTACATCACTAAAGGAGATAACCATCCGTTCCGATATCGCCATGTCCTATCTTTACAACAGGGAAGGCTCATTTGCATACGCGCCCCTGGAAAAGGTCGTGGCGGAGGAAGGCGTGACAAAGCTGCCGGGCTATATTTTCATGGGAGCGAGCAGCAGCTTAAAGGAAATCATACTGCCGGAAACACTGGTTTCCATCGGAGCAAGCACGTTCGACAGCTGCGGCGAATTGGAGGAGCTCGTGCTGCCAAAATCATTAAAAAACATAAGTGAAAATGCTTTCAAAGGGGCCGCGTCGTTAAAGTCCGTACACATCAGAAGCAACCTGAAGCTGACAAAGGACTTGTCGATGGCTTCGCCGTTCACGGATTCCGGTCTGGAGGAAATCACCGTGGACGAGGGCGTGACATCCATACCGGGAGCGCTGTTTGAAGGAGGATGCGCCCGCCTTGTCTCCTTGTACCTTCCCACGACGCTGACTACGCTTGGATCCATGGCCTTCAACGGAGCCGCCTCACTGAAAGAGCTGACCGTCCGGTCAGACATCAAGATGAAATATGTCTTTTTCCGTGACGGGGCATTCAAGGACTCGGCTTTGGAAAAGATAGCGGTCGAAGACGGGGTGACCAAGGTGTCCGGATACATATTCACGGGAGGCTGCGCAAACTTAAGGGAGCTGGACCTGCCGGATTCCCTCGTCTCGGTCGGGCCGTCGGCATTTGACAGATGCCCCGGGCTGGAAGCACTGGAGCTTCCGGGATCAATGCGTTCCATGGGAGAATACGCCTTCCGGGGGGCGGAGTCCTTAAAGGAACTGCACATAAGGTCAAACCTGAAAGTGACGAAAGACCTGTACACGGCGTCGCCGTTTGCCGGTTCCGGCCTGGAGGAAATCACCGTGGACGGGGGCGTGACAAAGATACCGGACAATTTGTTTGCCGGGGGATGCAGCAGGGTGAAAAGGCTCGTCCTGCCGGAAACCGTGACAGGCATCGGGCGCTGTGCCTTTGAAGGCTGTGAGGCCCTGGAAGAACTGTCCCTGCCGGCATCGTTACAGACAGTAGACAGCGCGGCTTTCAAGGGATGCGCTTCGCTGACAGAGCTTTCTGTCAATTCCGACATTGCAGTGGACGGGACATCATACGGCTATCCTTTTTCGCCGGGCGGAATAACGGCAGTGCGGTTTAAGGACGGCATTCCCAAAATAGGAGCGTTATATCTGTCCAATCAGGATAACGGTGCGATGACGGCATACATTCCCAAAAGCGTGACAAGCATAGACGCCAATGCATTTAAGGACGTGGAAGTGAACGTTGTTTATGGCGGAACCACGGAGGACTGGGCGGAGGTGGCCCTGAATGGATTGGAACCCGCAAGCGTGGCTTGCAGCAACGGGAGTCTGACGGCCACGGCATCCTTGATGCCGGCAGCGGCTGGGGCGGATGGCGGCACTCCGGCGGAGGAAGAACAGGCAGTTACAATAGCACCGGCTGCGCCGGAGGCAGAAGAAATCACGGATGAATCCGCGGCATCAACGGAAGGCGGTGAGCCGGTCACGGATGCCTTGGATGAGGATTCCGACCGGGATGAACCGGACGACGGCGATGACGGAGACGGAAACGCGGAATCTGAGGAAGATCCTGCGGATACGCCGTTTGGCGGACTGCCGGATGCGGATATTCCACAAGAAGCGTTAATCGGGGACGAGGAAGGAGAAGAGGATTAAGAGAGCGGAACAATCCCGGATACGAAAGGAGGTGGACAGCTTGCAGGACGAGGTTGACGAGAAGTGCGTAGGGGTGACGGTAGAGGCATCCCGTATGACGGCGGGGGTTTTGGCGGATGCCCTGCGGAAGGTCATTGCGGACATGGAATCGCATAGGAACCGTCATGGCGGCAGGGAAGGTAAGTCCTATAAAGGCAAGGTCAGCGTGGAGGAGCTGGCAACGGGGAGCGGTGAAATATCCAACATTGAGATCACGGACGGGAACATCCGCTCATTTGAGAGGTTCGCCAGGAAATACGGCGTGACCTATTCCCTGATGAAGGACAGGTCGAGGGAACCGCCGCGGTACATGGTATTTTTCAAAGCAAAGGACGTATCGCAGATGGAGGCGGCTTTCAAGGAATATACGGGATGGCAGATGAAGAGAAAAGAGAACGCAAAGCCGTCCGTGATAAAGAAGCTTCGTGAAAAAGTGGCAATAGCGGCAAGGTTGCCAAGGAAGGAGAAAACTAAGGAAAAGACGAGGGAAGGCGTAAGATGAAAGGCTTTATTGAATGGCTGTGCGGCGGAGCCCGCCGCATCCTGCCATACCGGAAACGACTATTGTATGGAGGTATCGCATTGACGGCGTTTTATTTTGCCAACCGCCTGTCCTGGCTGTACGGCTTTTGCTCCGGCAACACGGAGGCGGAGAGGATTATGGTGCTTTTTGCAAACATGGACATGGCATTTTCCATAGGACTTCCAAGCTTCAAGCTTGCGGATATGGGAGCGGGCGTTCTCGCGGCGGCAGTGACGGGAGCGGTCCTGTACCTGCATGAGGCGGATGCGAGGAAGTACCGGCATGGCACGGAGTTCGGTTCCGCCCGCTGGGGGACAAGGGATGACATCAAGCCGTATATCAATCCGGTATTTAGGGATAATGTCATTCTTACCCAGACGGAGCGTCTTACCATGGAATCAAGGCCGAAGAATCCAAAGTATGCCAGGAATAAAAATTCACTTGTGATCGGCGGAAGCGGCAGCGGAAAATCGAGGTTCTTCGTGAAGCCCAACCTGATGCAGATGGGGCGAAATGTCAGTTACATCGTCACAGATCCGAAGGGACAGATTGTCGTGGAATGCGGGAGGATGCTGGCGGACGGGGGATACCGGATCAAGGTGTTCAACACGGTCAATTTCAGAAAGTCCATGCGGTACAACCCGTTTGCCTACATCCGGAGCGAGAAGGACATCTTAAAGCTGGTGACGGTCATCATGGAAAACACGAATGCGGAAGGGACGAACGCCTCCGACCCGTTCTGGCCAAGCGCTGAGAAGCTGCTGTTTGCCGCACTGATCGGCTATATCTGGTATGAGGCACCGGAGGAAGAAAAGAACTTTTCCACGCTATTGGATTTCGTGAACGCTTCCGAGGTCAGGGAGGACGATGATTCGTTCCGGAATGGCGTGGACCTGCTGTTTGAGGAACTGGAGAACGAGGATCCGGAGCATTTCGCGGTACGGCAGTACAAACGCTTCAAGCTTGCGGCGGGCAAGACGGCAAAGTCGATTCTGATTTCCTGCGGGGCCAGGCTGTCGCCGTTTGACATCAGGGAACTGCGGGACGCAATGGGCGCGGATGAGATGGATTTCGATTCAATCGGGACGAGGCGGACGGCGCTGTTCATTATCGTCTCCGACACGGATACCACCTTTAACTTTATCGCAGCAATGATGTACAGCCAGTTGTTCAACAGGCTTTGCGATCTGGCGGATGAGGAATATGGCGGCAGGCTGCCGTACCATGTGAGGATGCTTGCGGACGAGATGGCGAACATCGGGAAGATACCGAACTTCGACAAGCTGATCGCTACGATACGGAGCCGGGAGATTTCCGTTGCCATCATCCTTCAGGCGAAAAGCCAGCTGAAGACGATGTACAAGGAAGCGGCTGGTACAATCGAGGGGAACTGCGACACGCTGCTGTTCCTTGGCGGCAAGGAAGAATCCACGTTAAAAGAGATGTCAGAGCTGCTTGGGAAGGAGACAATCGACTACTACAGCCAGTCGGACACGAGGGGGCGGGATCATTCCTACGGGGTCAGTTACCAGAAGACAGGGAAGGAGTTGATGTCAAAGGACGAGCTGGCGGTCATGGATGGAGGCAAATGCATCCTGCAATTACGGGGCGTGCGACCGTTCCTTTCGGACAAGTACGATATCACGAAGCATCCGAATTACAAGAGACTGTCGGACTATGACAAGCGGAACGCCTTTGACGTGGAGGGATATATCAGAAGAAGATGCAAGCTTAAAAAATCCGATGTCGTCAGGGTCTATGAGTGCTGATTGGAGGGAAATGGCTTAAATTTGCGATTTGACAAAAAGCATGAATCATAGTAATATATTGACAACAAAGGTGCTACCGAAAAGACGGTCTCGCCTAAGTTTTTAGTTACTATTAAGAAAGCAACCTTACTTTGGAGAGTGGCGGTTGCTTTCTTGCTGTTTATCTTTAACGATGTCGCGAATCAGCTTGGCAACTGCGACAGCCGCCAATATGATGCTGGTTACGGCACCAATGATATCATACAAGTCTGCATGCCTTCCTGTAGATTTCCTCATAAGCACCACCTCCAAATGCGAGGAGTTCGTATGAGCGTATCATACGGTGTTAGGCAAGACCGCCTACCGTGATGGTAGCACCTTCCGCTATTTTAACAGAGACGGCATAAGCGGTCAATGTACAATTTCATAATACAACGGCGTTAGGGCGTATGTTTTTTCAGAGAATGAAAGTACATACGCCTTTTTTGTTTTCACAGAAAGAGAGGATTACAATGACAGTATTTACGACGGGAATCACGGTGTTGCAGAAAATCGTTATCGCCATCGGCGCCGGCTTATGCGTCTGGGGCGGCATCAACCTGATGGAGGGCTATGGCGGGGACAATCCGGGCAGCAAGAGCCAGGGGATCAAGCAGCTGCTCGCCGGCGGCGGGGTCATCATCATCGGAACGACTTTGGTGCCGCTGCTTTCAGGATTGCTGAATTAAGGAGACGCCTATGCTCGACGGAGTGATAGAGGAAATAGAAAAATGGATGCACGGCCTGCTTGCCGGGATGGTAACGGCAAACATGTCAACGATGTATGAGGACGTGAACACGCAGGTCGGCACGATTGCGGGGGAGGTGGGAAAGACGCCGCAGGGCTGGAATGGCAGCATTTACAACCTGATCCACGGTTTGTCGGATTCCGTGATGCTGCCCATTGCGGGAGTCATCATCACATACGTGCTCTGCTATGAACTGATCTCCATGCTTACGGAAAAGAACAACATGCACGACATCGACACATGGATGTTCTTCAAATACCTGATCAAGGCGTGGATTGCGGTGTACCTGGTGTCGCACACGCTGGACATCACCCTCGCGGTCTTTGACCTTGGGAAAAGGGCGGTAAGCTCCGCAGCGGGAACGGTCAGCGGAACGGCCGTCATCGACGTGTCATCCCTGCTGTCCCTGATGGAAGAGAAGATGGCGGACATGGAGCTGGGGGAACTGGCGGCGCTTGTGATCGAGACGTTCATCATCAGCTTCGGGATGAAGCTTCTGTCGGTGCTGATCACGGTAATCCTGTATGTGCGGATGGTGGAAATATACCTGTATATCTCGGTCGCGCCGATACCCTTCGCAACCTTTTCCAACAGGGAGTGGGGGCAGATCGGCAGCAACTATCTGCGGGGGCTTTTCGCCTTAGCATTCCAGGGATTTTTCATCATGGTTTGCGTGGGGATTTATGCCGTGCTGGCCGGCACGATACACATGGCGGACAATATCCATTCGGCGCTGTTCGGGGTGGCGGCGTACACGGTGATCCTGTGCTTTTCGCTGATGCGGACGGGAAGCCTCAGCAAGTCGATTTTTAACGCACATTAGACAGGGCAGGATTGTATTTTGCAATCGTGCCTGAACAGATTTGAAACGGAAAGGAAGTGATGCAGATGGCATATGTGACGGTGCCAAAGGATCTGGACAGGATAAAGAACAAGGTCGCATTCAACCTTACGATGCGGCAGGCGGTATGTCTGGGAATAGCGGCAGCAATAGGAGCGCCATTCTATTTTGCGGCAAAGGATGTATTAGGGACTTCAAACGCGGCGACGGGGATGGTGGCACTGATGCTTCCGGTATTCTTCTTCGCCCTGTATGAAAAGGACGGGCTGCCTTTGGAAAAGGTGCTGATGAACATGATAAATGTGAGATTCATCCGACCTGCGGAACGTAAGTTTAATAAAACCGGTAACGGAAAGACCGTAAAGGAAGGATTGAAAATCTCTGACTCAAAGAGGCGGGGGAAACAGATGCATTCCAAAGCTGTGAAGGACGATGGCAAAAAGAGGACTGCCATAAAAAGAGATGAAACCACCATCGCAGAGGAAATAAATGAGAACATGGCTGAGGAAGGAAAGCGGGATGTTGTGGTCCTATCGTTTGAGCATCCGGATGGTGACGATAAAGACCGTGTGATTTCCGAGGATTTCATCTTAAAAGAAATGGCAGGAAAGCTGAACGGGATGGAGGAGAGTCAGGCTTTTTTTGAGACAGAAAACATTGAGGGAAATGCTGTGACATCAAAAGCTGTATCCGATGGAAAATCCCAAGAGGAAGATATGGAAATGAGCATTGCAGGCTCCGATGCGGACAAACAGCAGACAGAGGATTCTCTTGTATCAAGCTGTGAGAAAGAGCGTTCACGATACATCTTATATGAGCCGCTTACCACGCAGGAAGCCTACTTAAACAGCCTGCTGGAAAACCTGGGAGGAGGTGTCGCAAAGGTATGAAGCGGATAACGGCACAGGATTCCATCCCGTACCGGGAAATGGCAAGGGACGGCATCTGCCGCATTAAGAACGGTTATTACTCCAAGACGCTGCAGTTCTTCGACATCAATTACCGGCTGGCGCAGCGGGAGGACAAGGCGGCCATCTTCGAGGGATGGTGCGACTTCCTCAATTATTTTGACAGCACGGTCCATGTGGAGGTCACGTTTGTCAACCGGCACGGCGGGATGCAGGAGTATGAAAAGGTGGTGGAAATCCCGCCCGCGCACGACGCCTATGACGGGGAACGGATGGAGTATGCCGCAATGCTGAAAAACCAGCTTGCAAAGGGCAACAACGGCATCCTGCGGTCGAAATACATCACCTTCGCGGTGGAGGCAAAGGGGATCAACGAGGCAAGGCCGAGGCTGGAGTGGATCGAGGCGGACATCCGCAACAACTTCAAGACGCTGGGCGTGTCAAGCAGCCCGCTTGACGGCGCGGAAAGGCTTAAAACCTTATATGAGGAGTTCCATCCGGGCGAAAAGGAGGTGTTTTCCTTTTCCTATGATGGAATGGGAAAAGACAGGACGACGAAGGATTACATTTCCCCGGAGTCCTTTTCTTTTGGAAATGGGAAGGCGTTCCGTATCGGGAAATACCACTGTGCGGCATCCTATCTGCAGCTTCTGGCGCCGGAGATTTCCGACAAGATGCTGGCGGATTTTCTGGATCTGGACATCGACCTTACGCTGTCCATGCACCTTGAGCCTATCGAGCAGATCGAGGCGGTGAAGCTGGTCAAGGGAAAGGCCTCCGACATCGACCGGATGAAGATCGAGGAGCAGAAGCGGGCGGTGCGGGCAGGGTACGACATGGACATCATACCGTCCGACTTAAACACCTTCGGCAACGATGCGAAGCGGCTCCTAAACGACCTGCAGTCCCGTAACGAACGGCTCTTTCGGGTAACGATCCTTTTTGTGAACAAGGCGGGGACGAAGGGAGAACTGGACAACACAATCCTTCAGACGGCGGGCGTGGCTCAGAAGCATAACTGCAAGCTGCAACGGCTTTCCTACATGCAGGAGGAGGGGATGATGAGCGCGCTGCCTTTGGGAATAAACACCGTGCCGATCGGCAGGCGGCTGACCACGACATCCACGGCGATATTCGTCCCGTTCACGACGCAGGAGCTTTTCATGCCGGGGCAGTCCATTTATTACGGCCTAAACGCCATATCGAACAACATGATCATGGCGGACAGGAAGAAACTGAAAAACCCGAACGGCCTGATCTTAGGAACGCCTGGAGCGGGCAAGTCGTTTTCGGCAAAAAGGGAGATCACCAACGCCTTCTTCGTGTCGGACGACGACATCATCATCTGCGATCCGGAAGCGGAGTACCATCCGCTGGTGTCGGCGCTGGGCGGTCAGGTAATAAGGATTTCGTCCAACAGCAGGGATTACATCAACCCGATGGACATCAACATGAACTATGCGAAGGACGACAATCCGCTCGGCGTGAAGTCGGACTTCATCCTGTCCTTATGCGAGCTTGTCATGGGAAGCCGTGACGGGATCGAGGCGCAGGAAAGGTCGGTCATTGACCGCTGCCTGCCGCTCGTGTATCAGGAGTATTTCGCGGATCCGGTTCCGGAGAACATGCCCACGCTTGGCGACCTTTATGATTGTCTTCTAAAGCAGCCGGAGGAGCAGGCGAGGCATATATCGACGGCTTTGGAGATATACGTGAACGGAAGCCTGAACGTGTTCAACCACAGGACGAACGTGGAGCTTAACAGCCGGATCGTCTGCTTTGACATCAAGGAACTGGGGAAGCAGCTGAAAAAACTGGGGATGCTGGTGGTAGAAGACGCGGTGTGGAACCGGGTTTCGGCAAACCGGGACAAAAGGAAGTCCACGAGATACTACATCGACGAGCTGCACCTGCTCTTGAAGGAGGAACAGACGGCGGCGTACACGGTGGAGATCTGGAAGCGGTTCCGCAAATGGGGCGGCATACCGACGGGGCTGACCCAGAACATCAAGGACCTTCTGGCGAGCCGCGAGATCGAGAACATCTTTGAGAACTCGGACTTCATCCTGATGCTCAACCAGGCCGCGGGAGACAGGGAGATACTGGCGAAGCAGCTTTCCATCTCGCCGAAGCAGCTGTCGTTCGTGACGAACAGCGGCGAGGGCGAAGGGCTGCTGTTTTTCGGCAATACGATCATCCCCTTCATTGACCGCTTTGACAAGTCCCTGAAGCTGTATTCGCTGATGACGACGAAGCCGGACGAGGTGAAGGCAAGGGATGTGAAGCCGGATGAAAACAAGGATGAAAGCAGAGAGGCGGAAGGAGGAGCCGGATAAATGGCGTCACGTTATCACGCAAGGGACAGGACGGTGCTGAAAAACAGCCGGGACGGGCTGCGGGAAGAGAATCTGCGGACAAGGGAATCGGTGTCCGTCGGCACGAAAGAGAGGGAAATGCTTTTTGGTGCAGATGGCGGTAATGATGATTTATCCCATAAGAAAGCTGACATGACCGGCAGAAAGAGGCACGAGAGATATAGGGGAGCTGTCAAAGATATGGACGGTACCGAAGCCTCTGGCAATACGGTAGGCAGATTTCTCAGGGATGGGAACAATGCTGCCCCGGCCGGGCAGGAGATAAAAAATACAAGTGGCATTGGCAGAAAGGTCAAAAACGATCCATACAAAGGACAGAGAAAGCGGATTCAAAAACAATACCGCGAGAATGCGGCAGACGGTCATCATCAGGGAAATGCCCACAGTGAAACCGTGGTTGACCAACCGGCATTCAGGGAATCATCACTGCTGCAGGAAGTATATAAGGATCATGACGGAGATGAGGCCGTCCCATGGTCACATACAAGCGAGGTGGATGATGGAGACTTAGCCGTGCGAGACAAGGTGCTTGTAAGCGAGTATTCAGGTTCCCGGAACAGGGGCGGAAGGAAAGGAAATCAGCGGTATCCATATAACAAATGCCGGGAAAAAACTGAAAGGCATCAAGAAAAGAAGAATCACGCACATTCGGATAAGCTGTCTTTTTCTGACGAGGATAATCCCAAGCCAAAGCGAAAAACAGGGCGGGGACTGCTACGGGTTCATGCCACGAAAAAGGCGTTTGAAACCATGAGCGCCGCCCTGGATTATTCCGATGACAAGTATTCCGAAACGGATGAGATGTCAGGCGGGCTTATTGATGGCGGGATCGCGGCAACAAGAATCATATCTGCAAGGCCGGAGCGCATGAAGGAGCGTCGTTTTGCATCAAAGAAAGGGTTCAGCAGGCTTCGCTTCGGGGAAGATGAGCACCATGCAGATGATATGGCAATGCAATCCGTAAAAGACCGGCAGAAGGCGTTTCAGAAAAAGCGCTACCAACGGCAGTACGGACAGCCGAAAAAGCCGGGAGAATGGTTCGTAAAGATGGCCGCAGGGGACACCGGTACAAACGCCGCAAAACAAGCACCGCAAGGCATGGCAAGGAAGGCGATGGAGGCCATTTCCGGAGGGAAGAAGAGCGTGGCCATAACGGCAGGCTTGTTCGTCCTTGTCATCATCATGGCCATGTCCGCTTTTTCCGGGTGCGTGGCATTGACGGGAGGGCTGGCATCCGTCCTTTCCACGACGTATCCGGGAGCGGACGGGGATATCAGGGATGTGGATGCCGCTTACTCCGAGTTGGAAAGGAAGCTTGACGGCCAGGTCAACGAGATGGAGAGCACGCACCCCGGGTATGACGAATACCGTTACCGGGTGGACGAGATCACGCACAACCCGTTCCAGCTTGCTTCATTGCTTACGGCAAAATTCGGGAATTATACGCCTGAAGACGTGGAGGAAGAGCTGCCAGCCATTCTAAACCTGCAATATACCCTGACCGTGACGGAGGAGGCGGAGACCAGGACAAGGACGGTGACGGATCCGGACACAGGCGAGGAAACGGAGGAGGAATACGATTACCGCATCCTGAACATTTCACTTACGAATCATGGGCTGGATGATGTGGCAAAACAGTATCTTTCTGATGAGCAGTACAGGCTTTATCAGTCGCTATGTGCGACAAAAGGGAACAGAAAGGAACTGTTCGACGAGGGAGTGATCACGGCAAGTCCAGGCGGCGGGGCAGGCGGCGTGCAGTATGACATCCCGCCGGAGGCGTTGTCGGACGAGCGGTTTCTGAGGATGATCACGGAGGCGGAGAAGTATCTTGGATATCCTTATGTATGGGGCGGAGCATCGCCGGCAACGAGCTTTGACTGTTCAGGTTTTGTCTCATGGGTGATAAACAACAGCGGAAACGGATGGAATTATGGCAGAAGGACGGCGGAGGGCCTGCGGCAGCTCTGCTCCCCGGTAAGGGCGGAGGATGCAAAGCCGGGTGATCTGATTTTCTTCCAGGGGACGTATGCCGCCAGCGGGGCATCCCATGTCGGAATATATGTGGGAAACGGTATGATGATCCACTGCGGCGACCCGATCCAGTACGCGGGCATCAACACGCCGTACTGGCGGCAGCATTTTTATATGTTCGGCAGGCTGCCGTAAAAGACGATGTTTAGTTACAATTAAGTTTGAAAAAATTACAATTTAGATTGAAAAACTACAATTAAGTATGATAATATAGACACAGAGAAAGGAAGTTACAATAAATATGATATAACTTTTATAGATTTACAATTAAGATAGATAAAAGGCGGTGCTCCTATGGCAAAGCATAAACGAGTGTGGAATGAAAACCAATATCGCAGATATCTTGCTGAAGGCCGGGGACAGGGAACCATGGAAAACTATAAGCCCTGGGTACAGATCCAGGATTTTCCGTCCAAGGGGATGGTTTCGCGTGTGAAAGGCAGAAAAACCGGTCGGGTGCACCATCTCATGTCGAATCTTGAATTAGGATTCTTTTATTTGTTGGATTGGTCTGAAGTAACATCTGATATCAGGGAACAGTATCCACTGGACGATGTTGCCGATGCCATTTCAATTGCTGAGGAGGCGGGCATAAGATATCCATACGATAAAATCAGCGGTTTTCCGTATGTTATGACCAGTGATTTTCTGATTACGAAGCATGACGGAATGGTTGCCAGAGCAGTTAAGCCAAGTTCTGAATTAAAGAAGCCGCGTGTGAGAGAAAAGCTTGAGATCGAGCGTCGTTACTGGCAGCGCCGAGGCATCAGCTGGAAACTGGTGACGGAAATAGAAATTCCACAGACGAAGGTTCGTAATATTGAATGGCTCTGTTCGGGCATGAGCGCATATGAAGCAATAACTGATGAGCAGAAAAGAGCGGACTGTGTAGCTTTTTTTGTGGAACAATATGAAGGCGGGAACCTGCCTGTGGTTATGATCGTTCACCAGTTGGAGCATGAATTTGACCTGAGGGAAGGTATAGGAATATCTATATTTAAGATGCTCATATGTGAAAAAAAGATAACACTGGATCTGAATGAAGAAATCAATATAACAAAGCCGGGAAAGTAGGAGTTCTATGGATAGCATCTTTATAAATGAAATGGTTGAGGATACCTCGAACAGAATCAGGTATCGTATTTTGTGGATTGCCCCTGACAGGAATAAGGGGTTTTGGATGCGTCTCAATCCAGAAAAGATGCCGGAGGCGTTCGATCCTGATTGGTTGCAGCGAGAAATGGAAAACCACTTGTTTGAGAAAACGGAGGACGCTGTTTTCAGCTGTGTAGATGAGGCTGATGCCACCGATACTTCCAAAGCACGGAGGGACGAACTCTGGGCAGCACTTGGAGGCATTCTGGAAACCGAGCCGGATATATATGACCGTCGGCTCAGGAAAGAGATGCTTCGATCTCCGGCGGAACAGCTTGGGACATCATACAATAATCTTTATAGGTATTTAACCAGGTACTGGTCCAGGGGAAAAACACCAAACGCTTTTCTTCCGGATTACCGGAATTGTGGGGGAAAAAGAAAAACTGGAGGTAAAAAACAGGGAAGACCAGCGGTGCATAAGGGTGGTTTTGGCAAGAGCCTTGATGACGAAGATGTTCAGAATTTCCTTAAAGCAGTTAAAAAGTACTATTTGAAAAAAGAAAAGGCGACACTTACCAAAACCTACGAGAAGCTTCTGTCAGATAGCTACTCTGTGCCGAATCCGCAGAAACCTGGACTGGTCAGACTCATCCCACCGGAGCAGATCCCTTCGATTCGCCAGTTCCGCTATTGGTTTGAGAAGACTTTCGATATAAAAGCCATAAAGCAAAAGAGAGATGGTGATGCAAAGTTTGAACTGAACGGACGGGCGATCACCGGCCGGTCTGACTACCAGTTGATGGGCCCGGGCGCGAAGTACCAGATAGATGCCACGGTTGGAGATATTTATCTGGTTTCCCAGTTTGACAGAAAGGACATCATCGGCCGTCCCGTCATGTATTTCGTTGTAGACAGCTATAGCCGAATCGTGACAGGAATGTATGTAGGCCTTGAAGGACCATCCTGGGCGGGAGCTATGATGGCAATCGAGAATGCAGCCAGTGACAAGGTTTCCTATTGCGCAGCGTATGGTATTACGATAACGGAAGACGAATGGCCCTGCCATCATATCCCAACTGCGATTCTTGGGGATCGAGGGGAAATGGAGAGCCGCTTTGCGGATAACCTTGTAAAAGCGCTTGGAGTCCGTATCGAAAATGCACCGCCATACAGGGCTGACTTGAAAGGTATTATTGAGCAGCATTTTCGTACAGTCAATACGAATGCAACCCCCTTCCTTCCAGGGAAGGTGCTGCCTGACATGAGCGAGCGCGGCGGTCACGACTACCGGCTTGATGCGAAGCTCGATATCCGCCAGTTCACGCAAGTCATCATCCGGTGCGTCCTTTACTACAATAACAGCCATTATATGGACTATTACGACAAGAATGAGCAGATGATGGAGCTTGGCGTGAATACGATTCCCATTGATCTTTGGAACTTCGGTATCCGATACTGTTCGGGAAGCCTCCGGGCTGTTTCTCGGGATGTACTTCGGCAGGCACTGATGCCTTCAGACAAGGCGAGTATCACGGAGCGGGGAGTGCGGTACAAGGGGCTGTATTATTCCAGCGAGGAGGCACGGGAAGGGCTCTGGTTTGAAAAGGCACGGGCAAAAGGGGTGTATAAAGCGAGGATATCTTATGATCCGAGAGACATGGGGGCAATCCTGGTGGAAGACCCCATGACAAAAGAAATGATCCGTTGTGAGCTGGTGGATTGGGAATCGAAATATGCCGGAAAACAGCAGGAAGAGGTCTGGTATGAGCAGGAAAAGGAAAAGGCATCCCGTAAGAAGCACACGGTGAAGGAAGCCGAAGCCAAAGTAAACTTAGGAAAGCAGATCGAATCAATCGTAGAGTCCGCTGAAAAGATGGCGGAAACAGATAAGAAAACATCGAAAGCAGAGCGGCTACGAAACATACGAGGTAATCGAAAGAGCGAGCGCGAAGAAATGCGAAAGCTGGAATCCTTCATGGCAAATGAATCCAGAGATGATGGAAAAAAACAAGTAGAAATCATAGAGGACGAGGAGTTGTCCCCTGTCATGAGGATGATCCGGGAACAGGTGGAGGAAGATGTAAAAGATGATGCCCTTTACGGTCAACGCACAATATCGGGAACAGATGATCCCAGAGTATCAGGGAAATCCGCTGATTGAAGCGCTTCCGGATATATGGTCCAGTGGTGAGGTCATAAACCTGCTATCACAGAAAGCTGATTACAATAACGGGGAGAGGGAAATAGATGCGCAGTATAGGCTGCATTGCATCCACCGTCTGTTCCGCTATTTCCAGCCTCTGGAGCAGCATGTCGATATTGAGCAAAGAATTTCGAGGAGCATACGGCAGGGGTACATAGAAAGGAATCCTCTTCTGCCAGAGTTTGCCGCCGGTATGGCGGACGGATATGCCGTCTTGAAAGATAAAGGCACATATCAGATGTTGCAGGGAAGCAAAACAACGGCATCGGGGTTTACCATTATCGGTGTTTCAGGAGTTGGGAAAAGTACGGCTGTTGAAAAGATTCTTGCCATGTATCCGCAGAAGATACTGCACACCATCTATCATGGAAGAACCCTTGCCATGACCCAGCTGACGTGGTTAAAGTTGGACTGCCCACATGACGGCTCCTTGAAACAACTATGCTACCAGTTCTTTCGTGCAGTGGACTTGGCAGCCGGAACAGAGTATTTTAAACAATACATTAAGGGAAGGTATTCCCTTGAAATGCTCCTGATCATAATGACGCAGCTGGTTCGCCAGTTCCAGATCGGAATACTTGTGATTGACGAGATTCAGCATCTGAGCGAAGCCAAGGGAGGGGGATCTGATAAGATGCTCAATTTCTTCGTGACGCTGGTCAATACGATAGGACTGCCGGTGGTGCTGATCGGAACCACGAAGGCCATGTCAATACTGCAAGGTGAATTCAGGCAGGCACGCCGCGGAAGCGGTCAAGGAGATTTAATATGGGATCGTATGAAAAATGACGTTTCATGGCAGGTTTTTGTAAAGTCAATGTGGCGGTATCAATGGACACGGACAAGCGTGCCGTACGCAGATGAGATGGTTGATGCGCTTTACGATGAAAGCCAGGGAATCATTGATATCGCGGTAAAGCTGTACGCCATCGTGCAGATCGAGGCAATTACAACAGGGAAGGAGTTTTTCACCGCGTCTGATGTACATAGAGCTGGCGAAAAGAAACTCGCACTGGTAAAGCCGATGCTAGACGCACTACGCAGCGGCGACCGTAAAAAAATCCTGAAGTATGAGGACATTGCAACAGTTAGCATTGAGGATTATCTGTCAGCATACAAGGCGGTAAAGACGGAAGTGCAGGAAAAAACATCCGAGCAGAAGCTTACAGTCATGGAACAGACAGTGATCAGGCTGATGGAGATGGAGGTGGAACCGGCAACAGCCAGACGCCTGGCGGGGAAGGTGATTGCGGGACACAAGAATCCAGTTACTGTGGGAGCGGCATGCAAAGAGGCCTACCGGCTTTATGTTATGGAAGAATCGGTGTCAGAATCTCCAGAGGCAGAAGACGATATACGGAATGGTGCCGGGTATGATACGATCAGACAGAAAGGCCTCGTGGATGAAATGGAGTGGTAGGTATGGAGAGACTTTCATTTTTTCCTGTCCCGTATCCGGATGAATGTTTTTACAGTATTTTTGCACGCTATTATGTAAGGAGCGGCATCAGTTCTCCGAAAGAAGCGTGTATGACGTTTTTTGGCGGTGATCGAGCCCTGCTCGCCTCCACTGTGCTTCTGCCCCGCAGGCTGGAGCGGATGGATTACTGGATCGACCCTGTATGTGGGTTGGACGCAAGGGAACTTATCTGCTGTCATACCGCGTATCCGTACCTGTCGATCGCCTATACGGACGATATTTATCTTGAAATGGAGAAGATCCTGCAGGAAGGAATCCCGTCATCAGGCATGTATCAACTGGAACGGCGTATGATCGCGAAGAATGGCTGGCCGGGAGCCGGGAAATACATGAGGTACTGCCCAGAATGTGTCCGGGAAGATATGCGTGAGTACGGAGAAACCTACTGGCACCGTCTGCCACAATTGCCGGGAGTTAAGTATTGCCCGAAACATAGTTGTCGAATCCGGGACAGTGATGCGCCCATTGAAGAAATGCGGGTGAGGATCTACCCTGCGTCATATATGCTCAGGGACAGAAAAAAAACCATGCGAGGATTCAAAAAGATGGACACGGGACGGGTATCTCAGGATTGCACAGGATTCACGGTGGCTGCTGGAACACGGCCGTAAGTTTGGAGGGCATCCTAGAATTAGCCGGAAATACCGGTTGTTTCTGCAGGAACTGGGTTATGCGAATTTCCATGGGATATGTGACAGGGATGCGGTAAAGCGTGATTTCCATAAGTATTTCGGGGAAGAGTTGCTAAAGGATCTGTTTCACTTTGCGGAAGACCCTCTTTACTGGCTACGATATCTGCAGGAAAGCATCGGTTTTAATCTAAAACCAATCCACCACGTGCTTCTTATGGAATTTTTTTCTGGATCAGCCTGTACATTCTTAGAGGCAGATCTGAAGACAGAGATTCCCTATGGATCAGAAAACGGGCCGTGTATCAATAAACTCTGCAGGCAGTATCTGCAGCATACTGCGAAACGGGTTCGGCTTAGGACAATGGGCGATGGGATATGGGCATGGTTTGAATGCCCGTACTGTGGATTGCGTTACCGCAGAAGCGACATGGCGCAGGATTTTAAAGACTATCTTGCGCATCCCAGTATAACGGACAGGGGATACCTGTACAGGGAAAAGCTTCATCAGCACCTGACGGAGACGAATCTGTCCCAAAGGGCGATAGCGCACAAGCTTGGCGTGAGTGAGAGTTCGGTTGCAAAGTACGTAAAAGACCATGACATTGACATGAGTGGGAGGTATAAAGCAAGTTACTATTTCAGAGAGCCAGGGAATGAAGAAGACCGCGATACTTATTACCGAAGGCGTGTCCTTGAAGAATTGGAAAGATTGCCTGTCATGTCCTGCAAGGATTTGAAGGAATGCGTCCCGGGGGCATATGAATGGCTGATGAGGAAAGATCCCGAATGGATTCATGCCCGGCTAAGCCATGAGTTTGACAAACCGCGATGGGATGAATGGGGCAAGGCGGCGTTGATCGAATTAAAAGCAGCGTATCAGAAAATCCGGGACCAGGGAGATCCGAGGAAACGGATCAATATCAGCTGGCTCGCCCGAACTGCAGGGATCAAAAGGGATGATATATATGGCAGACTTCCATACTTGCCGGAAATGCAGAAGTTCTTTGATGAAGTTTGCGAGACGCAGGAGGCGTGGATTAGGCGGCGTTACACGGAAATCGCAATGGAAAAGAAAGCCGCTGGAGGAAAGGAGTTTACTTATGAGGATGTAAAGAGAAAGGTTCAGATACGTGGGAAATCATTAGAAAAAAATAAAGCAATGATTAACGGTTTAATAGAAGAGTTAAATGGGAGTTTATTTTGAGAACGAGATAATGGTGTTGCCATACTTTGTGGTATAAGGATTAAGAAGGGAATGGAATGAAAAAATATTACGCAGAAAGACATGGTTTGCTTACAAGGAAATTACAGATAGATTTTGATGATTTATTACAGTATTTCGGGCATGTGTACAATTATTTTGATGGTAAAAAGTATTTTGAAGTGTCTACTAAAGGTGTGCGGAGACGAATGCCTCAAGCATCGGGTTTCGAGCGAGATTTGCCGCCAAGTTTGTTGCCATCGCCGGAAGTCTATTTTGCAACACGTTTACAGGATAGAGAGATTTGGCCAATCAGGCAACATTATGAAGGGTATGATGAACAGACGTTGTTTTCGGTGATTGAAATTTTATATGACCATATTGGCGTATATAATTTTGAAACAGATAAATTTGAGAATGAAGAGCAAAAGGCGGAATTTGCCGAGCAGATTAACAATATTTTGATTGCGTATGAAGGGGGATATTACCTTGAACCAAGAAATGGGTTTATAATGCAAATGCCTAACGGTGCATTGAGAGAGCAGTTAGAATATGACGGCTCTGATTTGCCGAATTCAGTTTATGAGCAATTAGCAACAGCCGCAGGGATGTATTATCGTTTTGATGCCAATTTGGAGCAGAAAAAGAAGGCTATAAATATACTGGCTGATATTTTGGAAAGTGAGCGCGAAGAGGTAAAACACATTTTAAATGCTGAGTACGAAGTCCCTAAAAATGAACATGATAAGTTGATTTTTGGAATAGTTAATGGCTATAATATCCGCCATAATCGTGCAGATCAAAAGAGCGATTACAGCAGGGAAATATGGTATGACTGGATGATGCAATATTACACAAGTGTAATAATTGCATTTTACAAGTTAAAAAGCAAATATGTTAAAATTGTATTTTGACAGGAAAGATAAGTAGATCAGAAACAATTGACGATATGCATTCAATGGGATTCGAGTTTTCACATGTTGATGTGAAAGCAAGATGAATCATCAGTTTTCTTTGTAAAACATGATAAGTACATTGCGAATCGAAAAAAACAATTTATTTATGCGATTCCAGTAATGGTAATTTAGACGCCTTTATTACATAAAGATGTCATAACAAGAGATTATGCGGAGGATAAAAATTATGAGAGATGATTTTCCAAAAAAAATAAAAGAATTATTAGCGAATAGGGTTGGCTGTAAATGCAGCAATCCATCTTGTAGAAAGTCCACGCGTGGTGCAGCCGTAGAGAAAACGGACTTTATAAATATAGGAGTTGCATCCCATATCACGGCAGCTTCTGAGGACGGTCCAAGATACGATGAAAATATGACTGCTGAAGAAAGAAAATCTTTTGAAAACGGAATATGGTTATGCCAGTCTTGTTCCAAATTAATAGATTCGGATGTAAAAAGGTATACGATTGACACGCTAAAGACATGGAAAGATATCTCTGAACGGATGGCGGTTTTGGATTTGGAGGAAACCGTGGTGAGTAAAAGAGATGGAGATAAAGAATTGATAAAATTCTTTGTCCAATGTTTTGACAGACCGGCATTTCAAGATGAAATCCACCAGGAAGGAAGTATGGAGGATTTCGACAAGGCTATTGAGGATACTATTATTGCATTGAATACAGGTGTGCTCAGGACAAGGGATGGAAGTATCATAAAGGAGTCTGAAGGGAAGTCAGCTGTTGAAAATCTAGAGTGGAGAGAGAAACTCGACACTATTTGTGATATGTTAGTTGCCTTAAGAAAGCGACTAAAGCTTGCTAAAGAGACAGGTGCATATTCTACATATGGGGAAGGTACAATAATGTATATTTTTTACGACAAAGAGTTGGAAATGTGGTTCGATTCTACACGAGAGGAGATCCTAAAAATACTATCAGTGATTTGTGAAGATATTGGAGTTGAGGGATTGCGTTTCCGCAGAAAGCGGTATAGATGGTAAATTATAGCAGTGGTACAAAAAAACTTTTTGTGAGAAATTCGGTTTTGCTATTTTGAAATAAGAAACAATTATCGGCATGTAGTGAATTTTTGTTAGTATCAACTAAGAACATTCCAGATAGTGGCGTGGTGTCGTTATCGCCCAAATTGGGATTGAGCAAAGCGAAAAATGTTTTGGAGGGGAGGTGCTTGGAGGTGGTAAACGAGAAGTGAGATAGGACATAAAGTCAGAATGAACGGTAATAATAAAATAGAGTTGCTGCATAGTTAATGATTCTTAAGATGCAAATGTTGAAAAACAGATGCATCTTTTTTATTGCAAGGAGAACCAGATGAAAGCGATAAGGGCACCAAATTTATAACATTTTTATAGGAAGAGATTATCTATAGTTCCTCTTAATTTTTAGACTTACATTTTAATATGAGTACATTGAAAACCGTATAAATATCATATATTTAGGCGATTTGTCCTTGTCTTTGTAGGTAGAATACTGTATAATGTAAGTAGAATATATTAGAC